>JADJTG010000014.1:300000-507299 GCA_016711285.1 Sphingobacteriales bacterium | reverse complement strand
AAAATATTTTTGCGGCGATGGGTTTGAGCAGGTGCGCACCTATATCCAAAGGAAATGTGGTGTTTCCGCGCAGCCCCGCCAGAAGTTTCCGAATTAGAAGCCGCTCGCTTACAAGCTCCACCAAGAACTCGGTTCTTCCGCGTTCGCTTTGTTGCGCACTGCCGCCGCGTGGCAAAGCATCATCACACAAAAATCCCCTCTCCACGCCGAGCCTCACTTAGAACGACACATTTACACGCCACTTTTTTGCAGCAAATGCTCGCGCCCGCCCTCTGGCGAACCCCTGTCACAACAAAGTGCGGTGCATTTGAAAATATTCCCCGACTGTTGGCAAGCCGCCGAAAATATGCTTTATTTGTATTGCCCGCAGCCTATATGTCATCAAAACGCTTTTTCGCCGGGCTTTTTTGGAAAACATTTAAAAGTTGCTACTTCTACACGCAACTGGAACATAGTGTTGGTATTGAAAAGATGCTTAAAATGAATGATTATTAGGTAATGATTGATTTAATTATAAATAACAAATGAAATAACTAATTTAACATCAATATTTTAAAATAAATAGTATAAATTAATTCTGCTCGTGTATTTATTCTTTCAATTAAAAGTTGAAAATATTTTTTGGGGTTAAAAAATTTATGCTGTTTTTTTATTTTGATAGGCTCAAAGTTGGGAATTTCTTTTTTATCATCATCAAAATTTTTATATTTATAATTTTGAAAAAATGTATCGTAATCATCGGCGGTGCGGCAGGATTTTTTGGTCGCTATTGCGTTGGCGGAGCATAGCGACTTCAAGTGACCATCGTGGAGCGCGGGCGCGAAGTGCTTCAGAAAGTGAAAATTCCGGGCGGCGGCAGGTGCAATGTCACCAATGCCCTGAGCGACCCGGCTTTGCTCGTACAGCATTATCCGCGCGGCGCACGCGAGTTGTTGAGCGTATTTCGGCGTTTTGGCACAGACCAATCGCGCCAATGGTACGAAGCACACGGCGTAGCCCCAAAACCGAAGCAGATGGCAGGGTTGTTTCCGCATAGCAACCGTTTCGCAAAGCATTGTGGATTGTTTGGTGGAGTAGTGCTGCAAGCGGGTGTTGCAAATCCGCACAACATTCGGTGGAGCAGATTACAGCACCGACCGCGCCGCAGACAGATTGGAAAATACAACTTCAAACGGCGAAATATTAACCGCCTCCGCCCCTATTATTGTAGCGGCGGCAGCAGCGAGCGTTTATGGCAAACTGCTGGCACAATTAGGGCATCGTATTGTTGAGCCTGTGCCTTCTTTGTTCACTTTTCCATTGCCGTATCACCTTTCAGCGATTTGTCGGGCATCAGCGTGCAGCAAGTACAAGTGTGGCTCAAAAACGCTGTCGTTTCTTCTTCTGCCAAAACGAAGCCTCACCCGCAAGAAGGGGCTTTGCTTTTTACGCACAAAGGCGTGAGCGGTCCGGCGGTATTGCGGCTGTCGGCGTGGGAAGCTCGCACCTTGCACGCCCTGCAATATCGCGGCGTGTTGTGCATCAATTTTTTGCCCGCTTTGTCGGCGGAAGCGACCCTGCAGCATTTGCAGCACTACAAACAACAATACGCCAAAAAACAAATCACCGCATCATCTCCTTTTGAGGCGTTGGCGTTGCGATTGTGGCAGCGACTGTGCGCTTATACGGATATAGATGAACGGGTTGCGGGCGCAAATTTGCCGAAGCAGCATCTGCATCGTTTGGTGGGGCTGCTGCGGCAAATGGAATTGGATATTTCGGGGCAAAAATACTTTTAAAGAAGAATTTGTGACCTGTGGGAGGTTTTGGAGGAGGTAAACTTTAAAACGCTGCAAAGCCGCCTGCACCCGACTTTGTATTTTGCGGGTGAAATATTGGATATAGATGCCATTACCGGAGTGGTACAATTTTCAGGCGGCCCAGCAACGGCTTTTATAGCGGGAACAGCTTTGGCGAAGACGTAGGAAGTAGGGTTGGCGATAGTTCTTGTAAGTTTCGCTGTGCTTTTGTCCATTTAATATGGTATTTTATAGACAATTTGACTAACTTTGTGCCTTTAAATTCGGATAATAGCGAAGAATATAAAAAACCGTGAAGAACGGAGATGGATGCAAAGGAAGTCGCCAACGTAGTTAGGGTATCCTTCCAACTATTCAAATGGAAAAGGGCGAAAGAGAATTTGAAAGTGGAAGACAAAACCGCTAATAAAAAGTACAGTTGATTTCTCAACTGGATGAAGAAGATAAAACGCAGTCTGTCGCATTATGTATGCTCACTAAAAACAAGTTTCAGACTTTTTGAACAAAACATTGCAGTAAAATAATTTTGATATGCTTACAATACATCCGCAATACATCACAGACAACGAAGGTAAAAAATATCTGTGGCACTTTCTTTAAAGGATTTTAAAGCCATTATGGAAGAATTAGAAGAGTTGGAAGATATAAAGCTTTATGACGAAGCCAAAAAATCCAATGAGCCTTCTATCCTATTGATGATGCCTTTAAAATGATTGAAGCTAAACGTAAAGCGAAGTAATGGCTTATAATGTAGTCTTAAAAAACAAGCATTAAAGCTCTTGAAAAAAATCAATGAGCCGTATTATTCCAATATCAAGGAAGCTATTTACAGCCTTGCCGATAATCCAAGACCATCAGGATATAAAAAAAAGCTAAAGGCAGAGATGCTTATCGTATCCGTGTGGCTGATTACCGCATTATCTACGATATTTTGATGATGTCCTTTTGGTAGATGTCATTGACCTTGGATATAGAAAAGATATTTATGAGTAAGATAAAAGCCCCGGAATCGGGGCTTTATCGGGGAGTGTAAAATAAACTGTGTAAATTTTTTTATAACTTTCTGATTATCAATATCAAAATTTGGCTTTAGCATAGTTTAATTTACACTCTCCTTTATCTTATAATATTTCTTCAACTATACCTTCTCCCATTGGTTCAACACCTTCACTAAAAACAAACCGTTTACCTGTTTCAAAATCTTCTCCTAAGTATTTTCTACTGATAAAGGTTATATTGACTTGCCCTTCTTCTCCTGTACAAAATTCATCTCTATCAATTAAATCTATCTTTCCCGATGTTTTCATTTCATCAATGAAATTAAACATAGGTCTGTAGCCACTTTGGAAAAGGTGTTTTACGGCTACCTTATATAATTTGATATTTGCTTTTACCTTAACCACGGGCTAAAATTTACTGGTACCTTTTAATAAATAATTTATTACTTGAATCTACTATTCATAACTAAGTGCTTCCAACAGGAACCTGAATGCCGTAGGCGTAAAATCATTGTGAAAAATGATACCCAAAAATCCAAATCCCTTTGGGGTAAAATCTGCTTAATCTGTATTTTTAGCTGCAAATAAATAACAATAAAAACCGGACAATTCGGATAAAAATACACGAGAGCGAATGATTTCTTATTAAATGCACATAATAAAACCAGCAGAATTAAGTTTATATAGCACCGCAAAACAATTTTAAATCACTTAATAACAACAAAAATAATCCGATGAAAAAAATACTTTTTGTACTGTTTTATATAGTTATGGCGGTTTCTCTGTCGGCGCAAAGCCCCTGCGACACCGCCGAAATACGCCAATTGTTCAGGAAACATGCCTCTTATCGGCTTATCCATAATTTTGACCAAGCTACTACTGAAGCCTATAGCGATGTAATAAAAAAAATAATTAATTTAGACTCCGATTGCTTTATGGCGGCAATCAAAGATTTTCATTCAGAAGAATATCCGGATCTCCAAGAGTCTTTGTATGGGGCGTTTATAATAGGAAAAAATGAAAAAGGCAATGTGGAAGAAATGCAGAAACTCATAGAATTGTATATGCTCAACAGACCCAACCACCTGCTTAATAGAGCGAAGCTCTTACCTCACCGAAAAACAAAACAAATGGCTTTTGAACGCCTGCCGCGTTTGAGCCAAAAGAAGAAATAGGGTCAAACATAGATTTGCTATCGTTTACGAATGATAAGGAGGTGATACCGTATTTGCAGGCAAAATAGACTATGCCGAATCAGAATACTACAATAAAATATTGCCCAAGTACTCCACCAAACCCTACACAATACTCGATAGCGTAGAATATTATGAATTTCAGTTAGATTCCGTAGGATACTATTACCAATACAACACCGTACCCCATAAATTGATAGCACCCAACGAGAAACTGATTTTGGCAAATATGGGCAATGAGCAATATGAGCAGGAATGGATAGCAGCACTGCGTGAAGATGGACCTTGCTAAGGCATCGCGCTACGACAACGAAAGATATTTTAAATGCCTGAGAACGCGCAAATGTATAGAGTTGTTATTGGAGTTTTTAGACACAGAGGATATGGAAAATCGCGGCTGTAGTCTTCGCGTAAAGGGTAACATAACGTATGCAGAAGATCACAAGTACCGCTGTGCTTATGATGCAGCCTCGATTTTATCGGAAATGGTGGAGGGTTTTCCTGAGTTTCCGAAGATATGAGAATACGTTTGATTTTACGAAGCAATGGTTTGCCGAACACCCCGATTATGTCATTATCAAAATGATGATCTTTCAACTTACACACTTTTGTGGGAGAGTGTCTCCTCAGAGCTTGAGCGCCCTCCTCAGAGCTTGAGCGGCACTCCTCAGAGTAGGAGCGGCACTCCTCAGAGCTTGAGGCGCACTCCTCAGAGCTTGAGCGGCACTCCTCAGAGCTTGAGCGGCACTCCTCAGAGCTTGAGCGGCACTCCTCAGAGCTTGAGCGGCACTCCTCAGAGCTTGAGCGGCACTCCTCAGAGCTTGGTAGGCACTCCTCAGAGCTTGGTAGGCACTCCTCAGAGCTTGGTAGGCACTCCTCAGAGCTTGGTAGGCACGCACCAATGCTTGGTAGGCACGCACCAATGCTTGGTAGGCACGCACCAATGCTTGGTAGGCACTCCTCAGAGCTTGGTAGGCACTCCTCAGAGCTTGGTAGGCACTCCTCAGAGCTTGGTAGGCACTCCTCAGAGCTTGGTAGGCACTCCTCAGAGCTTGGTAGGCACTCCTCAGAGCTTGGTAGGCACTCCTCAGAGCTTGGTAGGCACTCCTCAGAGCTTGGTAGGCACTCCTCAGAGCTTGGTAGGCACTCCTCAGAGCTTGGTAGGCACTCCTCAGAGCTTGGTAGGCACTCTCAGAGCTTGGTAGGCACTCCTCAGAGCTTGGTAGGCACTCCTCAGAGCTTGGTAGGCACCTCAGAGCTTGGTAGGCACTCCTCAGAGCTTGGTGGCCTCCTCAGAGCTTGGTAGGCACGCACCAATGCTTCGTAGGCACGCACCAATGCTTGGTAGGCACGCACCAATGCTTGGTAGGCACGCACTAAGCTTGGTAGGCACTCACCAATGCTCGGTAGGCACTCACCAATGCTCGGTAGGCACTCACCAATGCTCGGTAGGCACTCACCAATGCTCGGTAGGCACTCACCAATGCTCGGTAGGCACTCACCAATGCTCGGTAGGCACTCACCAATGCTCGGTAGGCACTCACCAATGCTCGGTAGGCACTCACCAATGCTCGGTAGGCACTCACCAATGCTCGGTAGGCACTCACCAATGCTCGGTAGGCACTCACCAATGCTCGGTAGGCACTCACCAATGCTCGGTAGGCACTCACCAATGCTCGGTAGGCACTCACCAATGCTCGGTAGGCACTCACCAATGCTCGGTAGGCACTCACCAATGCTCGGTAGGCACGCACCAATGCGCGGTAGGCACGCACCAATGCTCGGTAGGCACGCACCAATGCTCGGTAGGCACTCACCAATGCTCGGTAGGCACTCACCAATGCTCGGTAGGCACTCACCAATGCTCGGTAGGCACTCACCAATGCTCGGTAGGCACTCACCAATGCTCGGTAGGCACTCACCAATGCTCGGTAGGCACTCACCAATGCTCGGTAAGCACTCACCAATGCTCGGTAAGCACTCACCAATGCTCGGTAAGCACTCACCAATGGTTGGTAAGCACTCCTCAGAGCTTGAGCGTTCCAACTTTGTCAAAATTTGAGGCTTTGTCAAAGTTAAAAACTACTCCTCAGAGCTTGAGCGTTCCAACTTTGTCAAAATTTGGAACTTTGTCAAAGTTAAAAACTACTCCTCAGAGCTTGAGCGTTCCAACTTTGTCAAAATTTGAGGCTTTGTCAAAGTTAAAAACTGCTCCTTACCCCCCACTTACGCCCTCAAAAGGGGGAATGTGGCACTCCCAATGCCGCACAAACAGCGTTTTTTACTTTCAAACTAAAAACCTGCATTTCCTTCCGAAAATTTCCCTGAGAAAAACTTATTTTTGTGGCGGCAAGTACCCAACCCTTTTGCCCTGTTTTTTTATTATGCACATCTTAATTCTCGGAGCCGGAAAATCATCGCTGTATCTGATTCAATATTTATTGCAGGCTGCTGCCGAAGCGCAATGGCGCATCACTGTGGGCGATTTGAGCCTCGAACAAGCCGCCGCCAAAATTAACGCACACCCCTGCGGCGAAGCCGTGGTTTTTGATATTCATAACGAAGAACACCGCCGCGAATATGTGTCGCAAGCCGATATTGTGGTATCTTTGCTGCCCGCCACGCTACACACACTCGTAGCCGGCGAATGTTTGAAACACGGCGCACATTTGGTGACGGCTTCTTATATCACCGCCGAAGCCGCCGCTTTGGACGAAGCCTTCCGTGCTGCCGGTTTGTTGTTTATGGGCGAATTGGGATTAGATCCGGGCATTGACCACCTCGCTATTATGGAATTGCTGCACCGCCTGCGCGGGCAAGGCGCACAATTGCACGCTGTGCAGTCGCATACCGGCGCACTCATCGCGCCCGAAAGCGATACCAACCCTTGGCACTACAAATTTTCGTGGGCTCCGATGAATGTGGTACTCGCCGGACAGGGCGTATCGCGCTATTTGCACGAGGGGGCGATAAAATACCTGCCCTATCGCCGTTTGTTTGAAAATTATTGGGTGCGCCCCATTGCGGGCATCGGCGATATGGAAATTTATGCCAACCGCAATTCTTAGATTATGTGCGCTTATATGGTTTGGACGGTATTGCTACTTTGTTGCGCGGCACTATTCGCTATCGCGGGTATTGCGATGCGTGGAACGCCATTGTGCAGTTGGGATTGGCGGATAATACATTTAAAACAGATACCGCCGCACTCACTTACGGTGCTTTTACGGCATCTTTTGTGCCCGAACAATACAGCAGCATTTATCCTTTGAAAAAGCAGTGGCGCAGTTGCTGGCAATTGCCCCGACAGCGAAGTAATGCGACAATTAGAGTGGTTGGGTTTGTTTTCGGAGGAACGTACCTTTGCAACAAGCCGCTACGCCCGCCGAAATTATGTGCGACCTTTTGCTCCGCAAATGGCAACTGCAACCCCACGACCGCGATATGGTAGTGATGCTGCACGAAATAGAATATACATTGGAGGGTAAGCGTAGGCGTTTGTTGTCGTCTTTGCTGGTAAAAGGGGAAGATGAAGCACATACGGCGATTGCCAAAACGGTGGGTTTGCCCGCCGCTATGCTTGTAAAACGTTTGGCGCAGGGCAAGATAACATTGCGCGGTGTGCATATTCCGGTGCAGGAGGAGGTGTATATTCCCGTTTTGGAGGAGTTGAAACAGCACGGCATTGCTTTTGTAGAGCAGGAGGAAGAAGTGGAAGGAATATAATCACCAAAAAAATTGTAACTTCGCGGCTTACTCTTTTATAATAAAGAAACTATGGACGAAAATATTGTGTATGCAGGGGAGCGGTTGATATGGGGAAATGCAGGTCATTTCTTTACTTTATTGAGTTTGTTTGCTGCCCTGCTCGCTGCCGTTTCTTATATTTATTCGTTTCGCAGCAGCCAAAGCAGCGAACAGGAGTCGTGGAAAAAACTCGCACGCCGGAGCTTTGCCATACACGCCCTCGCTGTGTTCGGCATTGTGGTAGTGCTGTTTTTGATGATTTTTAATCATTATTTTGAATATCAGTATGTGTGGCAACATTCTTCGCGCGATTTGCCTTTTAAATATATGCTTTCCTGCTTTTGGGAAGGGCAGGAGGGGAGTTTTTTGTTGTGGAGTTTTTGGCACGTCATATTGGCGGGAGTGGTGATAGCGGCGGCGGGCAAGTGGGAAACACCCGTAATGATTAGCGTGAGCGTGATGCAGGTATTTCTGGCTACTATGCTCATCGGGATTTATGTGTTCGGCTACAAAATCGGCAGCAGTCCTTTTATTTTGATGCGCGAACAATCGCCTTTGATGCCTTTATTTATGAATCCCGACTATGTGTCGCTCATCAAAGATGGCAACGGACTCAATCCACTGCTCCAAAACTACTGGATGGTGATTCACCCGCCGGTGCTGTTTTTGGGCTTTGCGGGTACACTCTTTCCTTTTGCTTACGGCTTGGCGGCTGTTTGGCGGCGTACTTTTGACCAAAGTTTCGTGTTGCCCACTTTGCGCTGGTCGCTGCTGGCTTATGGGGTGCTGGGCGTAGGTATTTTGATGGGAGGTGCTTGGGCGTATGAATCGCTGAGTTTTGGAGGCTACTGGGCTTGGGACCCCGTAGAAAATGCCTCATTAGTGCCTTGGATTTTCGGCATTGCAGGTATTCATACTTTATTGGCGTATAAATATTCGGGACACGCGCTGCGCATTACTTATATCTTTTTATTCGGCGGCTTTTGGTTGGTGCTCTATTCCACTTTTCTCACCCGAAGCGGCGTACTCGGCGACACCTCCGTACACGCTTTTACCGATTTGGGTATGTCGGGGCAGTTGTTGGTTTTTATGCTCTCCTTTATTTTGTTTTCAGCTTTTTATTTAATAAAAGACTGGAAAAAAATTCCCTCGCCGCCCGAAGAAGAACAGACCTACTCGCGCGAGTTTTGGATGTTTGTGGGAACTTTGCTCATGGTATTGCTCGCTACTTTGGTTGCTATTGATACTTCTTGGCCTGTTATCAATAAAATATTCGGTACAGAGCGTGTTATCATTGACCCCGTGAGCCACTACAACCGCTATTCTATCTGGTTTGCGGTGGGCATCGGGCTGCTGGCGGCAATGACACAATATTTGCGCTACAAAAAAGCATCTATGACGTTGGTGCTGCGCAAGTTGGCGGTCAGCGTGGCGATCAGTGCTTTGATAACCGCTATTGTGATGTATTTTGCCCGTTTTGAGGTTTATTCGTGGTATAAAATTTTCAATTCGGTAGAAATTCCCTTCATCGCTGCCCCTTTGCTGCTCTTGTTTAGTTCGGTATTTGCCATTGTTGCTAATTTGTATTATCTGTTGGCAGTATTGAACGGCAAACTAAAAATAGCAGGCGCATCAATAGCGCATGTGGGTTTTGGATTGATGTTGCTCGGCGTTTTGTTGTCGTCGGGATTAAAGGAAGTGCTTTCTATCAACAATACGGTGGATTTTCAAGATGTAAAAGACGAACAGTTTAAGCGGGAAAATATTTTACTGCCTAAAAATGTAGCCGTACAAATGGGCGGCTATTGGGTGACGTATCAGCGCGACTCCATCAATCGTCCCGATACTTATTACGAAATATTATACGAAAAGAAAAAAAATATGGAAGATGCAGCCGAAGAAACATTCAAGCTGTATCCTTATGCGCAGGTAAATCCGAAAATGGGACTGCTCTCCAATCCTTCCACCAAACATTATCTCACCAAAGATATTTTTACGCATATTTCCTCCATTCCGCAGCCCGACGAAACCGAAAACGGCGAGTTGCTCAGTGAAGCAGAATTGGCGGTGGGCGATACTTTGGTGACCACCAACGCGCTGATTATTTTACAAAAAATAAATGCCAGCCCCACCCACGAACAATATTTGCCACTGCCCAATGATATTGCGGCATCGGCGATATTGGAGGTGCGCACACCCGAAAAAACCTATCAAAGCGAGCCGCTTTATTTTATTCGCAACAATACGGAAAACCGCCTCGAAACACAAATAGAACCTTTAGGGCTTACGCTGCGCTTTGAAAGAATATTCCCCGAAAAAGGAAAAGTGCTCATAAAAGCCGTTACCCGCACCAAGCCGCAGGAATATATAATAATGAAAGCCATTCAGTTTCCGCATATCAATTTGTTGTGGTTGGGTTGTATAGTAATGGCGATAGGTTTTATGATGAGCCTTTGGCAACGCTATGCCGAAAGTAAAAGACAGCGCACTGCTCCGCTGCGCCAAAGCCCGCAGTGGGCAGCGCGCGATAAAGAAAATAATATGTAGCTTTTGCCTGATTTTTTCACGATACATACCGCAAAAAAAATATGAAATGTAAACCGCTTGCTTATCAGTCGCCTGAATACGAGGCTATGTTGGATTTGCGCTATCGCGTGTTGCGCCGCCCTTTGGGTTTGGAATTTGATGAGGAGCAGTTGGCACAGGAAGCCAATGACGAGCTTTTTGGCTTTTTTGACGGCGATACCCTCATCGGCTGCTTTATTTTGACCAAAGAAGAAAATAAGGACCACTATCGCATACGGCAGGTGGCGGTAGAGCCGGAGTGGCAGGGCAGGGGCATCGGCAAAGCAATGATGCTTTTTGCAGAATTATGGGCACGCCAAAAAGGAGCAAAAACATTGTGCTGCCACGCCCGCGAGTCGGTGGCATTGTTTTACGACCGCCTGGGCTACGACATCATCGGCGACCTCTTTTATGAGGTGCGTATTCCGCATTATTATATGGAAAAGACGCTGGGGTAAAAAAGGGATTGGAAAAGGTGTTTTTTATGGGGACTATTTTTTGTAAAAAAAGATAGTATGTATGTGTTGTTTTTTTAAATTTGCTTTTAATTTTAAAAAAAATACTACTGTTTCCAAAGCGGTATCTATCACAATCATATTCTCGCCATCAAGTCGGAAGCTTCTCTGCATTCAATAAACAGGTGGAAATCCGGCGGTTGATTCTTTTAAAAAAACTTGAGCAAGACGATAGCTTCTACTAAAAACATTCATCTGCCTGTTTGTTCCTCCTTACTCGCCCGAATTAAACCCCGCCGAGATGATATGGCGATACATCAAGGGCAGAACTACTAACATTATTTGCAAAGATCTCGAAGAAATCCTCGCCAAAGTCACTGATATTATCAACGATATGAGTAACGTTATCATTCAATCCATTACAGGTTGGAAACTTTTTACAAACTGTGCCTTTTAGGTATTTATTTGGTATTATTTAATCTTTCGACGTGCTTAGTAAAACCTGTTTCTTTTCCCACTTTGGTATGAGTAGTTTGTGGCAGGCAATTATATGATTGCCAAAAATTAGAAAAACTATTGCATCGCAGATAACTGTAGGGTAATTTCCGCCACATACGCTTGCAACTATCCATTGTACCGTCCCCATAAAAAAGGAAACAATCTGCCTCGTTTGCTTATTCTCTGCTATCCATATTCGTATGTGATTGATTTTTAGTAGTATGTAAGAAAATATCTCATCTACTTCCAATACAGTATCTGCCTGTGCTGCTTGTACCGTGCTTTTAAATGGTGCTAATCCTTGGGCTTTTTTTAAACCACTTAAACACAGTTGTATGACTAATTTCGAAGATCCTGCCCGTAGAACGATAACTATTGCGCTCCTCAAAGGTGCGAAATACCGCTTCTTTATCTATTTATGCACTTTTGCGTTTGGGGACTAAGACCCGACACACTCCACAATCTTTACACTTATAGCGTTGTGAGCCACTTACATTCGTGCCATTTTTCACTATATTTGTGCCGCTACATTTATGACACTGATACATTTGACTTAGCCTTTTTTCTTTTTTTGCAAAAATACAATATTATCAACTAATTGATAACACTACCATTATTATCTTGTTTTTGTATAACAGTTTGCCGCACTGCGGATATTTTATGTTAAAAAAAAGAATGAATATCAATGCGTTATGAAAAATGTTGATAATTGTAAGGAATTTTATATATTTTGTAGAAACTTTTTTTTATAAAAAGCTGTTTTTTATCGAAAATGTTTTTTTAATTTTATATGTAATTATTGAGTATATGTAAGCGAGATTTTGCTAAATGAAAACTCAAAATTATAGGACTGCCTTATTCATTATTGACCTTATTATTTCATATACCTAAAAAATTTTTTTCTTATGGACAACCTACTGACACAATTCGAGGCATTCAAAAATTTTGCCGACGACTTAAACCACAGCAACCCGCTTAACCAAGTGGATACTTCGGGTTTTGATGATGCTATGGAGCAAAACAATATTGCGGATTTGCATCAGCATCAACCCACTACCGATTTTTTTAATGAAAGTGGATTCCCTATTTTGGAAGACCCCGCTTCCTTCCTGAACCCCGATACAGATGCTGCTGCTTTGAACTTAAACGACCCCTCTATTTTGAACGATGCTGGATTGCCAAACCTCAATAATTTTGGGCTGCCCGATTTTAATCATTTTGAACAACAACTACAACAGCCGATTTTGGCACACCAACCTCACAGTTTGCCCAACGAACACAGCCATTTAGACAACAACGACAACCACCTCCAACTACACTCGGCATATAGCGACGGACAAGTAAAAATTGAAGTGATTGACGATATTATCTATCAACACAAATTAGACGGCACGATAGAAAAAGTAGGATTTGTAACGCATAGCTCAGACGGACTCACTGATTATATATACGATATTAACAACCACGGAGGCAATGACCGCCTCATTTGCAACGTAAACCAAAAGGGCGAGATACATAACCAAGGTTGGTCAATTGCTAACGACTATTGGGGAAAGGTGGACGGCGGCAAGATTTACGATGCCAACGGCAATTGGGTAGGTACAAGCGACAGTTTTGTAGAAGCCGCCGCTTATCTTGCTTTTATTAAATAAGATGACATCATAAACTTAAAAACGAATGAACGCCGAACTCATATTTCTGATACAGGAGGCTGGCGACCAGAACTGCGACTGCGGTTTTCGTGTTGCCTTTTAGTTATAAGGAGGGTATCCTCTTCATTTATAGAGCTAAAAAAAAATAAAAATCCAAGCTGTAGTTCGCAATCTCCGAAGGTTTGGCTTTTGGTGTTTAAATTAAAAAATCATATCTTTATAAAAAAATCGCCGTGAAAATAAAAGTACTTATTCATCAGGCTGAAGAAGGCGGCTATTGGGCAGAAGTGCCTGCAATTCCGGGCTGCCTGACACAAGGTGAAACATTTGAAGACTTATTGCAAAATTTATACGAAGCTATTGAAGGTTGTTTGGCGGTAGATGTGGATTTGCCTAAAGACACACCTAATACTCAGGTAATGGAAATTGCAATATGAAACAGCTATCCGGAAAACAACTTTGCGCAATAGCTGAAAAATCAGGTTGGCAACTTAAAAGAATACAAGGCAGCCACTATATTTATGCCAAACAAGGCAGAGTAGAACGGCTATCTATTCCTGTGCATGGCAATGTACCTTTAAAAATCGGCTTGCTCAAGGCATTGCTCAAAATTATGGAGGTTGGGGAAGATGACTTATGAGTCTTGTACTTTTTTTAAAACCCACGAAATAGTGACATAATGAACGCCGAACTCATATTTCTGATACAGGAGGCATCGGCGGGTGCTGATATAAAATTTGATGGACTATAACAGCGAAATATGACCAAAATAGCCAAAATTTTAAAATGGGTATTGTGTCGGGTTTATCCGACCGAAATATGGCTTTCAGCGATCTTTGCACACTTTTGCTCCGCCTCGGATTTACGGAGAGAATAAAAGGAAGCCACCATATTTTTACCAAAGAGGATATTCCCGACATTATCAATTTGCAAGCCCGACACGACAAATAAGCCAAACCCTATCAAGTGAAACAAGTACGTGAATTATTGCTCAAATATCAATTACACAACGATTTTAATATACAACACAGCAACAATGACAAAGAATAAACCTGCTTTTAAGTACGAAATTATACCAAATAAACATCTAAAAGGCACAGTTTGTAAAAAGTTTCCAACCTGTAATGGATTGAATGATAACGTTACTCATATCGTTGATAATATCAGTGACTTTGGCGGAGAGTTCTTCCAGATCTTTGCAAATAATGTTAGCAGTTTTGCCCTTGATGAATCGCCATATCATCTCTGCGGGGTTTAATTCGGGAGAGTAAGGAGGAATAAACAACAGATGAATATTTTTAGGAATTACCAATTGTCGGCTGTGGTGAAAAGCACCATTGTCAAGTAGAATTATCTTGAATTCTTCAGGCTTTTGTACGGAGAGTTTATCTATAAATATTTGAAAGCAGACCGTATTACAGTAAGGCATTTCTAAGGTAAGATTTTCTCCGTTGATGGGGAATAGGCACCAAAGAGATAGAAGTTTTGGAAGCGATGTTGGTAAGCTACGATGGGTTTTACGCCCTTTGCGGTAAGGCATCGTCTTATATTGGGCAATAACCCGACCCTGCTTTCGTCAGCAACATAAATATTTATACACTGGCAGCCTGAAAGACGAAACTCCTTATTTTTAATGCCTTCTAGCGTGTTTGATAAGTTTTTTAAAAGTATCAACCGCCGCTTCGTCCTTTTTGATATGGCTTTTTCTACCCACCTTGAGTTTTGTGCCAAAGTTTCGCTTCAGATACATCCTTACCGTATTGTATTGTTTTTCAATACCCAACTCCGACTTCAGCCACTGCTGTGCTTCTTTGTAGCTGCGCAACCCATTCTTGGGATCTTTTAGCTTTGCGATATCCGCTCCTTGTCTGCTGTCTCGAGTTGGCTACGGAAATCACCACCTCTATTGTCCCTGAGCAATCCATCAAGTCCCTGCGATTGGTAAGTAGCTTTCCACCTGTTTATCGAACGCACAGAAGCCCCTGACTTGATGGCAAGAAGATGATTGTGGTGGATACCGCTTTGGATATTCATCAACATCTTTATTTTAGAAACGCCCTTCCTTTTGGCTTTTTTATGTAGCTGTTTTAGGTAATCTGCTGACTCTTTTATGATAAGTTCTATGGGTAATGACATAATTACCATACCATAATAACTATGCCAAATAGTTGTTTTAATGGTATTATCCTATATTGGAGCGAACCCGACCAAGCCTATATTGCCGAGATACCCGAATTGGCAGGCTGCAAAGCGGACGGGGCGACTTATGCCGAATGTTTACAAAATGCCGAAACAATCATTGCCGAATGGATAGAAACCGCCACCGCCCTGCAACGCCCCATACCTACACCCAAAGGGCGGCTCTTGTTTGCCTGATAAAGTTTGTGTATTTTTCAACGCCCAAAAATATACATCTAATATTAAAACTTAAAAACGAATGAACGCCGAACTCATATTTCTGATACAAGAGGCACCCGAAGGCGGCTACACAGCACAAGCTCTTGGGCAGGCTGTTTTCACCGAAGCCGATACCTACGCCGAACTCAAAACGCAAATAGCCGATGCGGTGCGCTGTCATTTTGAACCCCACGAAATGCCGACTTTGCTGCGCCTTCATTTTGTAAAAGATGAAGTATTGGTGCTATGAAAATACCCCGCGACCTAAGTGCGACATTTTAAAACACTCAACACATTTTTTCATTAACCTAATTACTTAACACAAAAAACTAAAACATTATGCCTATTCCTCCTATTCCACCCCTATTGGCTTTGAGTTCTTTGAGTATGATAGCCAACAACGTTACCTCTTTGTTTAGAAGCAATCAATCGCGCTACGACGGTTTAGCCCTCCAACGCGACCGACTCTCTTTTGAAAAAGAAAACGCCGAACTAAATTTCCTGTACCGCGCCGCCAACGATGCCCACAACCGCCGCCACCAACTGCTGTTGCAAGAAAACCAACAGGCTTTTACCAAAGAAATAGAAGCCGAACGCCAATGGCACGCCGAAAAATTGGAGCTTGTTAGGCAGCACCACAACGCCCAAATGCTCGAACAAAAGCACCGCCACGATTTGGAAGCGTTTCACCAAAAACAACTCCACGACCTCGACCTACTCGACCGACAAACCGATGCACAAGGGAAGCTCAAAGTATTGGACAACTTGCTGGCACACCAACGCAATATTGAGCAGCAACACCACGCCGCCTATTTGCGCTACTTAGAACAGCGCGGTGCCACACCTATATCCGTGTTGCAGCAGCACCGCCACAAAACTCAACACGGCATTCAACGCCCCGTTGTGTTGTTCAACACCCACTTCGATAGCGACATCAAATACTTCAACCCCGTGCAGGAAGCCTTTAACCTGCTCAACCGCCACAACAGCAATAGCGGCAATTATGCCCTTGTGAACGACATTACCCGCAAAAATATGGACGGCGAACACGCCCGCTTGCTGCTCAGTCAGGAGCTTGCCCAACTGCCCGCTATGGTCATTTATGCACAAATGAACGGCAGCAGCCTCGACATTCGCATACAGCACACCGGCATTGTAAAAGAACACCTCGCTTTCGACGACGACTACATACCCTACCTCGCCACCGACGAGCAAGACGACTTTGTTGCCTTTACCCTCAAACGCAGCCAAATTATGGAAATAAAAACACAACACAACTCCACCGAAACCCTCGAAACCGCCCTTGCCCTCATAGTAGCCGCCCAAGTACAAAACCTCATTGACGGCTACTGGATGCTGCAAGCCCTGCCCAAGCCCTATACCACCACCACCCTCCAACTCATAGATACCAACGCCACCGACTGCCTACCCGAAAACCACCGCAACGAACTGCAACAAATATTGCAAAACGCCCAAAACCAATTTTTGCAAGAAAACGCCGAACTACAAGCCAAACGCGAAGAAAAACGCAAAATTGACGAAGCCGCCGAGCGGAAAATACAAAAACAAAAGCCGCACAAGAAGCAAGAGAACGCGAAGAAGCCGAACGCCAACACCAAGCCCGCGAAGAAGAACAGCGACAAGCAAAGAACGCCAAGCCCGCGAAAAAAGCCGCCCAAGAAGCCAGAGAAAGAGAAGAAGCAGAACGCCAACGCCAAGCCCGCGAACAAGCCGAAAAACTAAAAACACTCCCCGCCCCCCTCCAACAACTCCTCGCCGATATGGTAGAAGTAGAAGGCGGCTCCTTTATGATGGGCAGCAATGAAGATAGCGATGAAAAACCCATACACCAAGTAACCCTAAGCAGCTACCAAATAGCCAAATACCCCCTCACCCAAGCCCAGTGGCAGGCAGTCATGCACAACAACCCCAGCCACTGGAAAGGCGACAACCTGCCCGTAGGAAGCGTGAGTTGGGAAGATGCCCAAGCGTTTATAAAAAAGCTGAACGCTATAATGGAAAAAGCGGGACAGCCCGCCGATTTCCGGCTGCCCACCGAAGCCGAATGGGAATACGCCGCCCGAGGGGGTAAATACAGCAAAGGCTATACCTATGCAGGTAGTAATAATCTTGAACAAGTAGGCTGGTACGATATCGACAATATAACCTGCACCGTAGGGCAAAAACAAGCCAACGAACTCGGGCTATACGATATGAGCGGCAATGTGTGGGAATGGTGCCAAGATTGGTACGATTGCAACTATTACAAAATTAGCCCGACTACCAACCCCACCGGACCGAATTCTAGCTCACACCGTGTGCTTCGGGGCGGTAGTTGGGAAAGCTATTTGCCAGACTGCCGTGTAGCTAATCGCGACGGCAGTTTCCCCGATCGTCGTGCCTACTATTTCGGTTTTCGTTTGGCTTTATAGTTCTAAGGGGAGGGTATCCCCTTCATTTATAGAGCTAAAAAAAAGATAAGCCACTACATTGCGTTATACATTGTGTTGCGGAGCGGGCAGCAAGCTACCCCTTCCTTTTTCTATACACCTGCAAACTATCATTCGTTTGGGCGATGATGTAAATTTCTTCGCCCGAAGCCGTCTGCAAAGGCAGCAGATATTTGGCTTCGCCGCGCACTTTAAAACCACTCACTAAGGGGTGTATGGGCGCGAAAGTGCCGTTTTTCATTCCTTTGAGCAGCAGACCCACCGAGGCATCGTAGCGCACGGTGGCTACTTCGGGCGAGTAGTCGTTGCCGCAGAGCAATATATCTTTGATGCCGTCGCCGTCAAAATCGCGGACTGCCATTGCTTGCACCGTAGAAAATTGTGCGTATATCGGCAGTGTTTTGGCGGTAAAAACGCCCTTGCCCGTATTTTCAAAGTAAGTGGTGGCAAAATTTTTGGCTTCTAAATGCAGCGCGTCTTGGAGTTCTTCTTTATTTAAAATTTCGGCTATGCTTTTTCCCGAATAATTTTTGTAGCGCAAAAGGCGGCGTTTCAAATAAGGCAGCCGTTCAAAAAGCTGGTCGCGCATGTACATCGGATAGCTTTTTCCCTGTATATAATAAGAAATAAGCGCATCAACACTGCCGTTTTTGTCAAAATCCTTGGCATCTATGGTGGCGGGTTCTTGTTCGGTGGCGGTTATTTTGCAGTTTAAGCCGCGATTGCCGCCGATGAGGTCTAGGTCGCCGTCGCCGTCCATATCTTCGGCGAGCAACACATTCCACCAGCCTTTGCTATTGGCAGTTCCGCTTTCTGTTGCTTCAAAAACGTTGTTTTTTTGCTTCAATATGGTTATCGGCAACCATTCGCCCGCAATGATGAGTTCGCTTTGTTGGTCGCCGTCTGTATCAGCCCATAGTGCGGTTGTCACCATACCTATATTTTTTGAGGGCGGGCGCGGCTTGTTCGGTGATGTCGGTAAAAATGCCCTGGTCGTTGCGCAATAAATAGCTGCGCGGTGGCAGCGGATATTGTCCCGAAATCACTTTTCCGCCTCTGAATAAATCCAAATCGCCGTCGCCGTCTATATCGTGGGCAGCGATGCAAGCACCGCTGTGTATGGTTTTGGGCAAAGGTTGCGTGCTTCTGCCGAAATTCCCTTTACCGTCATTGATATAGAGGCGGTCTTGATAAAAAGGACTTTCGGCTTCGTATTCATTGCCGCCGCTTACGACATACAAATCCAAATCGCCGTCTTGGTCGGTATCCAACAAGAGGCTTTCGGCATCTTCGTAGCTGCTGTCGGCAGCGAAGGTGAGGGTATTGGCTTTACTGCGTTCAAATTTTCCGTTTTTTTGTTGTAAATAAATAGCTCCTGCCTGCCCTTTGCAGCCGCCTACAAAAAAATCCTGCAAACCATCGCCGTTTACATCACCACCACTTAGATTAGGACCTCCCTGCGAAAATTTATGCGGCAGCAGCGGCTCGCGCTTGAAATCGATATAATCATTTTCGGGGCTGAAATGCTGCACGGTTGCGGTGGTGATATTTTCAAAAAGCGGTTTCGGAGAAGTAGTCGGCGGCGCACTGCCCTGTGCTTCGGCGATTTTGAAAGAAGCCGCCTGATTCGCTTTCAAATCTTCCATCATCTGATATTTTCCGTTTGCCCAAAAAATCTCTATTTTAGCCACAGCCGTTTCTTTTCCCAAACCAAAATGCAGGTAGGGTTCTACGGTAGAAAGATAGCCGCGTGTGGGCATCAGATTGCGGATTTGTTGGCTGCCGTCGGGCAACGTGATTTTTACCACACTGCCTATGCCGTTTGGATTTTTTCCATCTCCTTCGAGCCGTATGCGCAAATAATTGTTTTGTGCCTGCTGATTTTGAGCATTGTTGCGGTAAATGACGGAAAGCTCGTCCAAGTGATTCATCACTAAATCCAAATCGCCGTCATTGTCCAAATCGGCATAAGCACAGCCGTTGGTGAAGTTGGGTTTTCCCAAACCCCAGTCGGCGGCTATATTTTCAAAAACAAGATTCCCTTTGTTGTGGTACAAATAATTAGATAAAGGCACACTGGGCAGGGCTTTGAGCAATTCGTCTATTTTGATTTGTTGTTGCGGATTGCTCTGCTGATATTTTTTGATAGAATCTATACCATAGATCTCGGCGCAAACCGTTGGCAACAAACAAATCTTGCCAGCCGTCATTGTCAAAATCGGCAAAAAGGGGAGTCCAGCTCCAGTCGGTGGCAGCGATGCTGAGCAGGTGTGCCACTTCGCTGAAAGTGCCGTCGCCATTGTTGATATGGAGCATGTTTTTGGCATATTGACAGCCCAGTCCGCTGTTTTCAATCAGTTTAAATTTGTCGTGGTTGGTATTGAGCGAAAAGAGTTGTTTTTGCCGTATGGCATCATCGGCAGCCATATCCGCCACAAATAAATCCAGAAAGCCATCATTGTTGATGTCGCCGCAGTCTGAACCCATTGAAGAGAGCGAAAAATGTTGAAAATGGCGGTTGGCTTCTTCGGAGAAAGTTTTTTTGCCCGTATTTTGGTAATAAAAATCGGGGCGGATATAATCGTTGGCGACAAAAATATCTTCGTAAAAGTCGTTGTTGAAGTCGGCAATGGCAGCACTCAAACCAAAGCCGTTGTCGTAAGGGCGGAGTTTTACTTTTTTGTTGGCTTCTACAAATTTAGTACCTGTATTTTCATAAAAGCGGTCGGCTATGTAATATTGTGTGGTATCCTCCTTTATCGTCAGTTTATTATTTTTATCATAAGCCAAAGGTATATCGTTGGCATCGGTCATTTTGCGCGGGTGATTGAGCAAATAACAATCTAAATCATTGTCTTTATCGTAATCAAAAAAATAAGCCTGTGTAGAATATCCCGCATTGTTTAAACCATATTCTTGGGCGCGTTCGCTGAAAGTGAGGTCGCCGTTGTTGATGAACAATAAATTCTGGCGGTCGGAGGGTTCAGCCGATACCGAGCGGCACACATACAAATCCAAAAAGCCGTCTCCGTTTACATCTGCCATGGTTATCTGGGTTTATAACCTTGGTTGCAGTCCACACCTGCCGTCTCCGTAATATCTTCAAATTTTAAATTTCCTTTATTCAAAAATAATTTGTTCGGAACCATATTTCCCGAAAAATAAATATCCGTCAGCCCGTCATTGTTGATGTCGCCTACGGCTACGCCTGCTCCGTTGTACAGGTATTCATAGGTGAAAATATTAAATTTCCCCTGCTCTACGATGCGGTTTTTAAAAGTGATACCGCTTTCTTCATAATTCAAGGGAGTGAAGAGCGCATTGGCGGGATTGGCGGCGGCATTGTTGGCATCAGTGGTGGTGGGTTCGTTGTTGCGGCAGCCGACAGCAGCACAACAGAGGAGCAGGAAGATGTAAGCAGAGCGCATAAAATTCTATTGTAAAAATGGGTAAAAAGGACTTGCTATTAAATATTCGGTCAAAATTATTGAAAAAAAAGAAAAATAATTAAAGAAATACAAAGGTGTCAGGTGTTGTGCCTTTTGGCAGGTTTAATGCACTAAGCTATACTTTTACCAATTTTTCGGCAGCGCGATATAAGGTTTCGTCTTTTTTGGCAAAGCAAAAACGTAGGGTTGTTTGTTGGAAGCCATCGTGATAAAACGCCGACACCGGAATTGCCGCCACGCCGTATTCCCGTGCCAATCGCTGCACGAAAGTGCGGTCTTCTTCCGCCGAAATCGCCGAATAATCCGCACACTGAAAATAAGAACCCTCGCAGGGCAGCAACCGAAAGCGTGAAGGTGCAAGACATTCCGCAAAAAGGTCGCGCTTGCGGGCATATTCGGTAGCCAAAGAACGATAAGAAGTGGCATCGTCTAAAAAATCCGCTAACGCCAACTGTACGGGGTGATTGACACAAAACACATTAAATTGATGAATTTTCCGCGACTCGGCACTCAAAGCAGTGGGTGCAATACAATAACCCACTTTCCAGCCTGTATTGTGAAATAATTTTCCGAAAGAAAAACACACAAAAGAACGCTCCAATAAATCGGGATAGCGCAACATACTGTGGTGCGTGCGACCATCAAAAATCAAATGTTCATATACTTCATCGCTGATGATACAAAGTTGAGGATAGTCGTTGCACAAACGGCGCAATGCTTCAATGTCTTCTGCACGCAGCACGCTGCCACTGGGATTGTGCGGCGAATTGACGATGAGCAGACGGGTGCGCGAACTGATAACGGCTCGTACCTGTTGCCAGGGAATACGATAGTCGGGGCTTTCCAAGCGCACAAAAAGCGGTTTTGCACCGCATAATTCAATGGCGGGTACATAAGAATCGTAATTCGGCTCAAAAACAATGGCTTCATCGCCGGCGTGCAGCACCGCAGTAATAGCATTATGAATGGCTTGTGTAGCTCCGGCAGTGATGGTGATGTCGGTAGCGGGCTGGAGGATAGTGCCGTAGAGCAATTCCACTTTGCGGGCAATGGCTTCGCGCAGCGGCATTGCTCCCGCCATGGGTGCGTATTGGTTGAAGCCGCGTCGCATATATTCATATACCAAACTTTGCAAGTGCGGCGAACAGTCGTAATCAGGAAAGCCCTGCGATAAATTAATAGCTCCGCACTCCTGCGCCACCTGTGACATCAGCGTAAAAATGGTAGTACCCATTTCGGGAAATTTGGAAGGAATAGAAAAACGCATAGCTACAATGAAGGTTATAATCTGCCCACAAAGACGACAAACGCCAAAGATACGTTTTTCTGTGTTGCTGTTTTACAGCACATCTTCATTTTTTTCGCGCACCCAAAACTGCCTTTCTATATGCGGCGCATGGGGGTCGGGTTCGTTCCATTGTTTTTTGGGCGGTAAATTAACGGAACGATAATAATAAGCGCAGAACATGCCCGCAACAGCTCCGGTGATATGCCCTTCAAAAGAAACGCCCTCCTGCAAAGGCAACAAGCCCCATACAATACCGCCATACAAAAACGCCACCAACAAAGCCACCGCCATAGATTTGAGGTCGCGGCGAAAAATACCGCTAAAAAATATAAAAAACGCCAAACCGTAAATCAAACCACTGGCTCCTATATGAAAATTTTCGCGCCCGAAGAGCCAAATTCCCACACCCGACAACAGCCATATCAGTATCCACACTCGCCAAGCGATCGTGCGATAAGAGGTGAGCAAAATAAAAAGCAGCACAAAAACAGGAATACTGTTGGAAAACAAATGCCCCCAATCGCCGTGAATAAAAGGATAAAATAAAATGCCCTGCAAACCGTATTGTGTGCGCGGCAATACGCCGTAGTAGCCCAAATCAATATTAAAAAGGACTTGAACCACCTGCACTATCCACAAAATCAATACAAACACAAAAGGTACAAATAAATTATCTTTCAGGTGTTCTAATTCTTGTTTCATTCGGTTTTTTAAATAAAAATTATTTTTGAATTGATAATAAAATATCAAAACATGCAGAATAGTTCATTCGGCATTATCAAAAATCAAAGTAAAACGTGCAAAAAATAGTGTTTATTCGTTGCTCGCCAAAGGCTCGTTCCATTTTCCTTGCAAGCGTAAAGTGCTTTCTATGAGGTCGCGCACACAGCCTTCGCCGCCCTTGTAAGGCGATATATAATCGCACAATTCCATAATGGCAGGGGCAGCATCACAGGGGCAGGTGGCGGCTTCGGCTTTTTGTAGCACTTCGTAATCAGGAAAATCATCGCCCATAAAAACGGTTTCGTGGCGTTGAAGCCCGTATTGACGACACAATTCTTCAAAAACCGCTACTTTATCTTGTACGCCCAAATGCACTTCCTCAATTCCCAAACGCTGCAATCTTATGCGCACTCCTTCCGATTTCCCGCCGCTGATTACCGCCACAAAATAACCCTCGTCTACTGCTTTTTTGAGGGCGTAGCCGTCTTTTACATGCATAGTGCGCAGCAGTTCGCCATTTTCGGTAATGAGCAAATTGCCATTGGTCAGCACGCCGTCTATATCTAAA
This sequence comes from Sphingobacteriales bacterium, assembly GCA_016711285.1. NCBI lineage: Bacteria > Pseudomonadati > Bacteroidota > Sphingobacteriia > Sphingobacteriales > Sphingobacteriales bacterium. The sequence goes on along the minus strand of JADJTG010000014.1, from coordinate 483,517 downwards.
AAAAACGCTTTAATACCTTTCAGTTTTTCAAAAAAATGTACTTTGTTCATATATGATAATGATGTGTGTTTTGTGTGTAAAAAAACAGATATTCTATGCAATGCAAAAAAAATCATCTGTTTTTATGATGATAAATAAGGCTGCACTACACTTTGCAACAAAGGTATGGTATCAGTGGCGAACCAAGGATTTTTGATATGCCAGCGTTTGTTGCGCGGCGAAGGGTGAACCAAGGGAAAATACAAAGGTAAATATTGTTCTGCCTTTGAAACGGTTTCGGTGAGGGTAGGGTATGCCGTTTTGCCGAGATAATAGCGTTGCGCATATTGCCCGATGAGCAATACTAATGAAATGTCGGGCAACAACGCCAATACGCGCCGATGCCAAGCGGGGGCACATTCGGGGCGGGGCGGCAAATCGCCGTGTGTGCCCCTGCCCGGATAACAGAACCCCAGAGGCATAATACTGAAAATGTCGGTATCATAAAATTGAGTACGGCTCACACCCAACCAACGGCGCAATTCATCGCCGCTACGGTCGTTCCATGACAGGTTGGTGAGTTGAACACGCAACCCGGGAGCTTGTCCGATAATGAGAATTTTGGAAGTTTCCTGCACTCGCAACACCGGATTGGGCGCAAAAGGCAGTACGTCTTTGCAAATCGTACAAGCCTTGATGTCGGAGAGCAGTGCGGCGAGTGGGGTCATTTCCATTCATTACAAACTATTGTCCGCCGGCTTTGCTGTACAAAATGCGCAATTCAGCTTCGTTGGCAGCACGGCGATACGAACCCGCCACATCTTCCATCATCACCCAATCTTCGCCGCCGAGTTGCGGTTGGTAAAGAAATAGCTTTTGGCATTGACAATTTGTGTGGCGATGAGGTAATTTTTGCCGTTGTAGCTCCACGGAATACCAAAAAACTGTTTGTCGGTGAGGCTGTAAAAACCCTGCAAATACGAATGAGTACCCACAGTAAGCTGGCTGATTTCGTCATTGCGCAGCAGGCGAAAATCTTTTCCATCGTGAAAATGCACATAAGCATAATTATCTGTATTAAATTCATTGCGCAAATCCAAAGGCTGAATAACCGCTTTTCCTTCGAGGAGTTGTCCGTTTTTGAGGCGTATCTGCGCATTTTCCCATTGCAGCGTTTCCATCGGATTGGGGTCGTTGTACAAATCTACCAAATACATCACCACCCGCAAATCTTTTGATTTTATTTTGCCGTTGGCGTGCGCCGACTGCATAAAATAAGGGCGGTCGCGCATCAAATCCTCCAAATCTTTTACCTGCTTCAATACCGACAGTTTTTCTTTATCGTTTTTATGTGCCAGCAAGGTATAGCCGGTGATGTATTTGTATTTTTCGGAAACAATGCGGGAGTTATCATATACCTTAATGCCTCCGTTGCGCACCACTCGCAATATATCGTTGTATTCCTCTATCCACACAAAGTGCGTTTGACCGTCTTTGGCATTGAGTACGCGCTCTGCTCCCTGCAAATCCAAACGCTCAAACATCGGCAAATCCACGATTTTTTCTTCTTTCAACTGCTCATCTTTTACAATAATCTTAGGCACACCGGTTTTTGTTTCCTGATATTTGAATGAACCTTTCAATTTTAAACCCGTTTTCAGTAAAGCTGTGCCGCTGTGCCAGATGTATTTGATATTATCTTTTTTGATACCTTCATTGGTATTAATGGCTTTTTTTTCGTAGCGGGTTTGAGCCGTCATCAACTGACCGCCAAGCATATTGGCAAAGAGCAGGTACAATAAAGTATAGCACAAATTCAATATTTTCATGTCGCAAGTGTTAAAGATGCAAAATTAATATTTTCGGGCGATTACAAGATATAAAATGCAAGCGAACAGGAATATATCGGATATGAAAACAGAAAAACCGGATATGAAAATGACGATTTGATGTCAAAAAATAATATTTAAAATTCATTATTCCTGAAAAAGCAAGTATTTTTACCCGTTTTAGTCAGGTTTTGTTGAATGTATTATGTTTCAATGGTTTTTAATATTTAATAAATGAGAATTTATTTTACGATTGTTTTTTTTCTGATAAAGTTGCTTTGCAACGATACGTATGTGACAGCCCAACAGCAAAATTATTATCTGAGTCCTGCGGGCAACGATAATAATAGCGGTACTTCGCCTACAACCGCTTGGAAAACATTGGCGCGTGCCAGCAACCAGCAATTTATGGCAGGCGATAGCCTCCTGCTCGAAGCTCTCCACTTGTTTGAAGGCACTTTGGAGTTCAATCAAAATGATCAGGGCAGTGCCGCACTACCGATAGTGGTGAGCAGCTATGGCGTGGGCAAAGCCACCATTTATAATGCCGACACTACCGCCGTTGCCGTGAATAATCTGGGGAATATCCATTTAAAGAAACTCCTCATAGAAGGCGGCGGCGAGTGCGTAAATTTGCCACCCTGGACTTTCAGCAACCATGTGGGCTTGTTTATATATATGAACCTGCCCAATGATGTGAAATTAGAGAACATAGTAGTAGATGACGTGCATTGCAGCGGCTTTTTGCAGGCGGGTTTGCGTTTGGAAGCTGCCCCCTACGATGGCACACGAAGCGGATACAACAATTTGAGCATTACCCGTTCTTCGTTCAACCATAATATGGACAATGGGTTAATTACTTATGGTAAATGGGACTATACCAATCCCGAAAAATGTATCACCAACTTATATATCGCCGACTGCGTGGCACACCACAATGAGGGTGTCCCCTGCGATACCATCATTCACTCCGGCAGCGGTATAGCCGTCAGCGGCGTGGACGGCTGTGTGATAGAACATTGCATTGCCTACTCCAACGGTGCTGAAAACCACGACCCCTCTGCCGGTCCGGTAGGAATATGGCTGTGGGACGCTAAAAATGCCCTCGTTCAATTCTGTGAATCATACAATAATGAATCGCCCTGCAAAGATGGCGGCGGCTTTGATTTAGATGTAGGCGTGAGCAATTCGGTGGTACAATATAATTACTCGCACGACAATGTAGGACCCGGATATTTATGTGTACAAACCTATGCTATTCCTCCTTTTGAAAACAATGTTTTTCGGTATAATATCAGCGAAAATGACGCTTCCAACAACGATTACGGCAGCGTACATTTATTTGCATTAAGCCCCGATTTTCCCATTGTCAATACTTACATCTACAACAATACTATATATAAAAGCCGCAACGAAGGTTCGGGGTCGGGTCCTGCCATTTCCATAGAAGGAGACGATTATGATAGTTTAATGGTATTCAACAACATTTTTGTCACCGAAAATATACGACCGATGGTGCGCTATTTTCCCAACGACAGCCTGTATTTCTGGAACAATGACTATTATTCTCTTACCGCCGAAGATTCTCTTTTTTGCTTGGAAAACTGGCTTTATTATCACACTTTACCCGCTTGGCAGCAGGCGGGTTTTGAGATGCTCAACGGCATCGCTGTCGGTACTACCGCCAATCCGCTCCTCAAAAACGCCGGACAAGGAGATACCATCGGAAACACTTATTTGTTAGACCAACTCACTGCTTATCAGTTGGAGGATACTTCGCCCCTGCGCGATGAAGGTTTACACCCCTATTTAACGCTCAATATTCCGCCGCCCAATGTAGATTTTTACAGCTCCATCAGTCCGCAGAATTGCAGTTTTGAAATCGGTGCGCATGAATTGTATGACGGAACCGTAGGCACTGTACAAGACGGAAAATTTCCTGACACTGACGGCGATTATATATTAAATGTATGCGATATTTGTGTGGGCAACGATGCTACACAGGATACTGATGGCGATGGTTTTTGTGATGATATAGATAATTGTATTACTACAGCTAATCCGAATCAAAGCGATGGCGACAGCGATAAAGTAGGCGATGTATGCGATGCTTTCCTGAATTGTGTGAATATATACGAATTAGATACTTTGTATTTGGCAGGCAGTATCAGCAGCTATCAGGCGGGCGAAGCCATCAACAGCCGCGATACTATCAATTCGGGGGCAATAGTGACCTACTTGGCAGGATACAGCATCAGCCTGCAAGCGGGATTTCGGGCAAAAGCGGGCTGTTTGTTGCAGGCACGCATCAACCCTTGCAGCAGCAACAAAAACGACACATCAGCACCAACCGAAAATAACTTTGCCGCCGCCATGCCGCCGAATGAAGGTGCATTGCAAATTTCCCCCAACCCTTCCAACGGGGCAGCGTGGCGCATATATTTGCCCGATGCACAACAGACTTTGGAGCAGGTGCAAGTGTATGATATTCAGGGAAAACTACTGCTTACTTTGAACCCGACAGAAAATATTTGCAATATCCAAACAGCGCATTTGTCGGCGGGTTTGTATTTTGTGTGGCACAAAGTCGCACTTTACAAGGTGGGCTGCATACACAGGTTTGTAAATTGATATTGCAGCGATAAAAAAAGGTGGGGGGCGATTTGTTTTTTGAAAAATAAGTCGCCGCTGCCTACAAAGTGTGGGCTATTGATGTAGCCAACATTTAATTTCGGTTGCGCTCCCTGAGCGAGAGCGGGGGTGTTGAGTGTAGCCAAAACGCCGCATTTTGCGTGGATACACCCCAACTTTGTCAAAGTTAAGCACTGCTGCATTTGTCGTGGGCTTATGTCGTGGGCATTGGTGCATTTGCCGTGGGCATTGGTGCATTTGCCGTGGGCACTGCTGCATTTGCCGTGGGCACTGCTGCATTTGCCGTGGGCACTGCTGCATTTGCCGTGGGCACTGCTGCTTATGTCGTGGGCATTGGTGCATTTGCCGTGGGCACTGTTGCATTTGCCGTGGGCACTGTTGCATTTGCCGTGGGCACTGTTGCATTTGCCGTGGGCACTGTTGCATTTGCCGCGGGCACTGTTGCATTTGCCGTGGGCACTGTTGCATTTGCCGTGGGCATTGGTGCATTTGCCGTGGGCATTGGTGCATTTGCCGTGGGCATTGGTGCATTTGCCGTGGGCATTGGTGCATTTGTCGTGGGCATTGGTGCATTTGTCGTGGGCATTGGTGCATTTGTCGTGGGCATTGGTGCATTTGTCGTGGGCATTGGTGCATTTGTCGTGGGCATTGGTGCATTTGTCGTGGGCATTGGTGCATTTGTCGTGGGCATTGGTGCATTTGTCGTGGGCGGTGCCGCATTTTGCGTGGGCGGTGCCGCATTTTGCGTGGGCGGTGCCGCATTTTGCGTGGGCGGTGCCGCATTTTGCGTGGGCGGTGCCGCATTTTGCGTGGGCGGTGCCGCATTTTGCGTGGGCGGTGCCGCATTTGCGTGGGCGGTGCCGCATTTTGCGTGGGCGGTGCCGCATTGTGCGTGGGCGGTGCCGCATTTTGCGTGGGCGGTGCCGCATTTTGCGTGGGCGGTGCCGCATTTTGCGTGGGCGGTGCCGCATTTTGCGTGGGCGGTGCCGCATTTTGCGTGGGCGGTGCCGCATTTTGCGGGCGGTGCCGCATTTGCGTGGGCGGTGCCGCATTTTGCGTGGGCGGTGCCGCATTTTGCGGGGGCGGTGCCGCATTTTGCGTGGGCGGTGCCGCATTTTGCGTGGGCGGTGCCGCATTTTGCGTGGGCGGTGCCGCATTTTGCGTGGGCGGTGCCGCATTTGCGTGGGCGGTGCCGCATTTTGCGTGGGCGGTGCCGCATTTTGCGTGGGCGGTGCCGCATTTGCGTGGGCGGTGCCGCATTTTGCGTGGGCGGTGCCGCATTTTGCGTGGGCGGTGCCGCATTTGGCGTGGGCGGTGCCGCATTTGGCGTGGGGCGGTGCCGCATTTGGCGTGGGCGGTGCCGCATTTGGCGTGGGCGGTGCCGCATTTGGCGTGGGCGGTGCCGCATTTGGCGGGCGGTGCCGCATTTGGCGTGGGCGGTGCCGCATTTGGCGTGGGCGGTGCCGCATTTGGCGTGGTCCGTGCCGCATTTGTCGTGGGCGGTGCCGCATTTGGCGTGGGCGGTGCCGCATTTTGCGTGGGCGGTGCCGCATTTGGCGTGGGCGGTGCCGCATTTGGCGTGGGCGGTGCCGCATTTGGCGTGGGCGGTGCCGCATTTGGCGTGGGCGGTGCCGCATTTGGCGTGGGCGGTGCCGCATTTGGCGTGGGGCGGTGCCGCATTTGGCGTGGGCGGTGCCGCATTTGGCGTGGGCGGTGCCGCATTTGGCGTGGGCGGTGCCGCATTTGGCGTGGGCGGTGCCGCATTTGGCGTGGGGCGTTGAGCGCAACCAAAACACCATATTTCATTGCCCATCATATTATAAAAAAAAGGTAGTATTAAATATTGAATGATAATCAATGATATAATAAATTAAAAATAATGCAATTAACTAATAACTAATCATTAAAAACTAAACACTATCAAAAAAAACACACCGCACCCATGCATTTTATTGACGAAAACCTATCTTATTCCGAACTTCCTTATTTTTCGCCTTTGATAAGGGCATTTTTAGCAAAATCCGAATCTACACAGGATTTTCATCGCCCGCAACCCGACCTGCTTTTACAAACACAAGAACTTGCAGCTTTGCGCTCGGCTTTTGCGCCGCCGCCCCGACAAGTGCTCGCCGATATGCTCCTGCAACAATATGAGGCTTTGCCCGATAATGACCTCGCTGTGGCACAAATACAACATTTGCGCAGCGAAAACACTTTTACCGTATGCACCGGACACCAATGTTGTTTGGCAGGAGGACCTTTGTATATATTGTACAAAGCCCTGCACATTATCAAAGTTGCCGATTTTATAAAAGAGCAATTCCCTGATTTGAATATAGTACCCGTTTTTTGGCTCAACAGCGAAGACCACGATTTTGCCGAAATCAATCATTTTTTTGTGTTCGGAAAAAAAATAGAATGGACTTCGCCGCCCCTGCAAGGAGCTGCCGCCGCACTTTGTCCACTGTTGGTTTGGCTTCGCTCTTAGATGAAACCGAAGCCATATTGGGCAATGCTCCTTTTGCCGCCGAAACGATGGAATTGCTGCGGCGGGCTTATTTGGCGGAGGGGGCAACGATGATGAGTGCCACGCGCTTTTTGCTGCATCATTGGTTAGGAAAATATGGTTTGGTGGTTTTAGATGCCTCTGCCGCCGCCCTCAAAAAAGAGGCTTCTTTTCTGATACAAAACGAATTGCAGCACGGTGAACAAACAGAAGCCCTCATTGCAGCGCAAAGCCGCGCTTTGGAGCAGGCGGGTTTTCATGCACAGGCAAAGCCGCGCGCGCTCAATTTGTTTTATTTTGAAAACGGGCAGCGCAAGCGCATCATTTACCAAGCGGCAAGCGATACTTTTGCTATCCACGACAGTATGTTGCAATTTTCGCCGCAAAATATGGCGCAGGAAATAGCCCTGCACCCCGAGCGTTTTAGTTTTAATGTAATCACGCGCCCTTTGTATCAGCAGTATATATTGCCGAATTTGGCGTATATCGGCGGCGGCGGCGAAATAGCTTATTGGCTACAGTTGAAAACTTTGTTTGAAGCGCGGCAGATTTTTTTCCGGCATTGATGCTGCGCCATTCTTATTTGTGGATAGATGTCGGCAGCCGCCGCAAAATGGATAAATTGCAACTCAGCAGCAAAGATTTATTCAACGAAACCGAAAGTTTGCTCAATGAGTATGTGCGCCGCCACAGCAGCAAGGATATATCTTTGGAAGGCGAAAAAACACAACTGCAACAATTATTTGAAACCTTAGTCCAAAAGGCGGGCGATATTGACAAATCTTTGCTTGGAGCGGTGGAAGGCGAAAAAACAAAAATGCTCAACGGGTTGGATAATTTGGCGGCAAAGTTTCTGCGTGCCGAAAAACGCCGCCACGACGAGAGCAGCCAGCAAATACGACAACTGAAAGAGAAACTGTTTCCGAACCAAAGTCTGCAAGAGCGCACCGACAGCCTAATACAATATTATGCACAATACGGAGCAACTTTTATAGAAAACTGCTATCAGCTTACGAAAGCACATAATGAGGCTTTTGTAGTGGTGGCGATGCAATAATTTTTTATAAAAAAAACACACAACAAATTTTTTTAGTATTTTTGCGCTATTATTTCATTTTATTTATTTCATTTTTTTATGGGAAAAGGCGATAAAAGAACCAAAAAAGGAAAAATATTTAAGGGCAGCTATGGCAATGCTCGCCCTAAAAAGAACAAAACCGAAGCACCGAAAGCATAATTGTTTTTTTCTGCATCGTGTTTTTTTTGTACAAAAAAACCTTCAAGCAGTGCTTTGCAGCCTGCCTGAAGGTTTTTTTTATATGCTTTTGATACAAGCACGGTGTAAGGAAAGAAAAATGACACAAGAAGAATTGGCAAAACTTCTTAGTACTTCTATTTCGGTAATTGGTAGATATGAACGAGACAAGATGACCCCAAGTATTGATGTGGCTAAAAATATTTCTAACCAATACTACTGTCGGCTATCTTTTAGGGGAAACGGATAAAGCGGATTTGTTTAAAGACCCTGTAATGCTCCAACGATTAGCCGAACTGGATAAAATGGAGAACACAGAAAAAAGCCATATCCTGTAAATACTGGATGGTTTTATTAAATCGGTAAAACTTATTCCTTTTATGGCGATACTTTCGTATTATTTTTTTATTACAAATAATTAAATATTTTATAACTAATAAATTGTGCGATTTTATCAATCAAAAGGGAATAAAATATTAGACAATGAAAGTATTAGTAGATATACCAGATAATGAGACTGCTTTCGGAATGAAAGTATTAAAAAGCCTTTCTTTTGTGAAAAAAGCAAAGCCTATGAGTGTGGCTACGGTGGATTTATGGGAAGACCTAAAAGAAGCTGCCGAAGAAGTACGCCTACATAAACAAGGAGAAATAAAGCTAAAAACGGCTCAAGATTTACTCAATGAGCTATAGCATTATTCCTACGCATCGCATACCTGTACATAGAAACTGAAACAGTTTATCTGCTTACCATTTACGAAAAAGCCGACCTAAAACCTAATGAACTGGCTGATCTGATATGATTGATAGCTTGGAATTGGATTAAAAATTATTTTTTGTCTTTTTGGCAACTCCTAAACTCCGTTTTAGTTGCTGTTTTGGAAAGTGGAAAAGCCACTCATTGAGTGGCTTTTATTTTTTTATGGTAGAATTTAATAAAAGAGGGCAGTCGGTTTTTTTTGCTTTGAAAGAGATAACCGTCTCAACTTGTCACTCTGCCCCTTTAGCGGCAACTGTTAAAAACAATTAGTGCTTCTTCAAATTTGTCAATATCATTTTCATCAATCCAACATTCTTGTTTTCTGTATAAATGGAACTTTAAGTTAAAACCAAAATCTGTTTCGCTCAAAATTAACTTTAATACTAATCTGTTATTCTGTGCATTCCACTCTTTGATTAAACTGTTAGAAAAAGTAATGCTTGCTCAAAAATATCAATATCAACATAATCATCAAAATGAATAAATTAATAAAACATTCATAGCCTATACTATCAGTAAAATCTGATTCGTTAATATGGCTTTGAAGCATATAGTGACTTTAGAAAATAGCAGCCCTTATGAATGATAAATCCTTCTGATAATAACTCACATAAAGCAGTATTAAGTTTAAAATTAAATACTACTTTTTTTATCAGGATATTCAACATTTTAAAATTTAATATATTATTCATAGAATTAATTATCCATTTTTAGTGTTCAAGATATTTTAATCCTTTTTCTATACCTCTTTTAAATTCTGAATTTTTCAATAAGTCATTGACCCTATTAGGAGCATCTTTAAACTGCCCAGTAATAGGATCATATATATACTTTTTCCCTTTATTATCTTGATAATGTACTTGACCAGATCTTTGAGAAGGGTTAGGATTTTCAACATCTATTCTTCCTTTATCTTTTCCTTTCCCTTTCCACATAGTCTTACTATTTACCTGTGTCCCTTTTCTTACGTCCTCAGAAACTCCTTTCAAAGATTTCTTTGCGCCCAAAATTGCTAAATCATCAGCTTTGGAGCCAAGTGCTTTAACAACACTTTTGAGATTGATGATATAAATTTCACCGCACCCTTTTTGCACTTATTTCATCTACTGACATCTTCTGTGTGTTTTTAGCAATACTGCCCACCTCCTTAGAGGCTACTATGTGTTTTCAAGGGCATCCTTCCAACTTGTAAAGCCTTCTTTTCACTCATATCTATCTAATTGTCCTTCTGATATTTGAAAACAATCAATAGGAAAATCTCAAAAGCCCGGTTTTAGAATTAATATATTAATTGCATCCTGAGCATTTTTACGTGAAGAAAACACTCCAATAAATTTTATTTCTTCCTCATTATTCTTTTCATAAATATGCTCAACATAAAAAATTTCTTTTTCTTTTTCCATATTCTAAATTGTAAAATTTTTTATTACTCAAAAGCTCGATCTCCCCATTTTTTTATTTTGCTATATTCTGTTTGTGATTTGGTATCATAAATAGATATTTATTTCATTTGTATTGAAATAACTTATCACTAATCTTAAAAACGTATTCACTTTTTAAAAGCCAATCTACTTCCGATTTAACATCATCCTTAATCTCCTTATGCTCAATCAATGAACCAATATTTTCTATCTTATCAATAAAAACGATTTCAAAATCTAATTCGCCTAATCCTAATGGAACAATTTCTAGGGCTTCATTTATTCTTTCTGCCTTCACAATAACATTTGCCCAAGCTCCTTTGTATTTTACACCATTGGGTTTGCCTTCAACATCTATTAAATCAGTAAAAGAAAAGCCTTCCTTAGCTTTTACATTGACAAACGCCAGCCAAAAATTACTATATTTTTTTCTTTTCATTATTAATCCTGATTTCTTTTTGATGAACGGTTTTCATAATGCACATTATCTTTTCCAGTCATTTTTTCACCATCTTTGGTTGAATGATAATGAGTTTTTTGTCCTTTATCACTTGAATGTTTAACTGGGCTTGTATTTGATTTTGGATTATTCCTTGCTGCATCTTTAGTTCGTTTAAGATTAGGCTTACTAACAGTATGTATTTTAGGTTTTCCACTTGGACCTAATTGGCTTTTAGGAATCCCCTTTTCAGCACCCTCTTTCAAAGATTTCTTTGCGCCCAAAATTGCTAAATCATCAGCTTTGGAGCCAAGTGCTTTAACAACACTTTTGGGATTGATGATATAAATTTCACCGCACCCTTTTTGCGCTTATTTCATATCCTCAAACAACTCTTTCGGAAATTTGTCTTTATGTTGCATTAAATACGCCTCAAACAAGGGGGTGTAGTAGTTTCTAAAACTATCCACTATCAGATCCGAACCCTTCGGTTTTAAGAATACATACCCATCATATTTTTCACCTACAATTTCGCCATTTATTATAAAAACTTCTCTTGGGGTGATTTCTAATGTAAAAATTTCTTTATCTTTATAATAAGATGTTAAGCCAATATGTAGGGTATCTTTCTGTATATAACAATCGCTTGATTTAATTACAATATCATACAAATTGTGTATATAAAATGCTGGTTCTCCAGTAGAAGGGATACCTTTTTTTGAATAAACAGCCTGTATTTCTTGTTGATTATTTTTAAACCTCACAAAAGTATTATAATATGCTTCATAATACGCTTCTTTAAGATGCTTATTACATATATTAGATTTATTTATTTGTTTATTGCCTGTTTTTTCAGAGTTACAGGAAATAAATCCAAACAGCAACAATAGCATTATTTTTTTGAAATTATTTATTGATGTTAAAATAATCCCAAGAAATAGTAGTTGGATCTTTCTCATTTTGTTTATACAAATATATATTGTCTTTTGATAAAATGACAACATTGCATACCTTCTATTCTATATCCTCAAACAACTCTTTCGGAAATTTGCTTTTATGAGTGCGAGCATAGGGTGCGAATAAAGCATTGCGATAATTATTAATACTATCTTCTGTTTCTTTTGTTTCTTTTGTACTCATAAATACCCAGTCGTCTTTAATTGCACCAATTACCTCATTTTTGTAAAAAATTACGGTATCAGATATCAACCCAAGATTGGCTAATTCTTTTCCTTTGTAAAAAGGAACTGTTCCTATATAAGTAGTATCATTTTTATGCATACATCCCGTAAATTTTATATCAACTTCAAAACAGTCTTTTATATAAAAAAAATTTTCGGCTCTGTTTTTATAGTGTTTATATTTCTCTTTAAATATTACAGATAGTTTATTTTCAATTTTTAATTTGTAAAAAAGCGATACATATTCCTCCTGATAAACTTTAGCAATGAGAGGCTTACAATCATTATCTAATTTTGAGGTATATTTATTTTTACAAGATATTATCAATAAGAATATCGGTAATAAAAAATATTTTTTATTTAAAATACTCCCAAGAAACAGAAATAACATTTTCTCTCTTATTTTCATATAAATGTATACTTTGAGGTAAAACAACAACATTGCATACCTTCTATTCTATATCCTCAAACAACTCTTTCGGGAATTTTTCTTTATGTTGTGCTAAATACGCCTCAAACAAGGGGGTGTAGTAGTTCCTAACGCTATCAATCACCAACGCATTTTCTGTGTTGCTGAATACCAATCCACCACAACACTCGCTTTTTATCATTGCATTTTTGTAAAAAACTACCTTTGTTGACATACCCCCCGGAGGTACCACTTGTTTATCTTTATAGAAATGCGCCTCTTCTATGTAAGTTGTATCACACATAGTTATACAATTTGAGAATATTATATCAATATCGTAGCAATTTTTTACTAATAATTTATATTTTGGGTCATTAATAGGACCTTGATAATTCTCTTGGTATAAAGTAGTAATTTCCTTTGATTTCTGTAGCTCAATGAACAATCCCAAGTATTCATCATAATATGCTTTTTGTATTGCTGAAGTACATATTTCAGGCATCACCGATTTTTGTCTATTTTGTTTTTGGCAAGAAATTTCCAAAACACTTATTATAAAAGCACATAAAAAAACTTTATTCAAAATACTTCCAAGGGATAGATATGGCATTTTCTTTTTTATTGTCATAGAGTTGTATGTTTTGGGGAGAAACCATTATATTACGAAAGCCATCTTTTATTATTTCGTGATTGTTATAATCCCAAGGTGACGGAGCATTATCTCGTAGTTCAGACGCTGTTTCGTTGTGTTTTTTTGGCAGAGTTTAATAAAATATGATAGTCGTTTTTTTGCTTTGAAGGAGATAACCCAACCCTAACTTTTTATCTTACACACTTTGCGGGATAGTGTCAGACACTTTCCTGACCAAAAAGAAGTTTAAAGATTTCCTCCCAAAAAATGTGGTTATTTTATAAAGCAAAAATCCGGACTTGCCGGATTTTTGCTTAGTATTTTTTTGGATAAACAACATTTACTTTAGTTACAAATCCATTATTTTTTTCTTGCTCATATCTGACAGCATCTTGAACAATGTAAACATTTTCTGTTAATTCAGGACGTTGATATGCTGCTATTTCCCTATATTCAAATTTTGTTGTGTCATCATTGGCAGTCTGAAAGTATCCATCTCCTGAAAGAATACTCACTTTACCACTTTTATCAAATTTCAAATAACCAGAAAAGCCGTCATTAATCCCAGAATATTCTACCCAAATTCTAGGACTATCTTTGCCAATTTCATCGTAATAAAAAATAGTTCTTCCATTCTTATCGACCCTTTTAATCACAATGTCTTTGTAGCTATAGACGATTTCAACCTTGGAATCACAAGCAGAAAAGCCAATAACTGATAAAATTATAACTATCGTCCTTCTAACCATTTCACTTATTTTCTTTTTATAAATTGCTTTCCTAAATCAATTGATCTTTGCGTTAATTCATCCTCACCATATTTTCCAATTAGATAAGCGGCACCTAAACCCAAATACGGATTAATCAAAGTGGTGAGTCCAACAACACCTGTCACTAACCCAGTTAAAGGTTTGCTGTTACCAGTCATATTGTAAGCACCATAACCAAATTGAGCAATAGGTTCTAAACCTGACATTTGCGCTACTGCACCAGCTGCAAAATTTCCTGCATCCCGTGGAGATGCATATTTTTCGTATAGCAAAGAACCATTTGAGGTGTTACTTTTTAAATCCCAGTCCCCGTTTGTGCCAGCCTTTATCGCATAGTCAATCAGTGATGGATTTGCATCAATTATACTTTGAACCTTATCTGTTAATTCAGTAGAGCCAAAATCAATTTTTATATCAGCCTTTTTAACCTTGCCCGTTATATTAAATAAATTTTGGTCAGCAAAACTTAAGGAGTGTAAAGACTCTCCCATTTTTTCACCACCTGCACTTGTATTATTCTTGTTATAATTCGATTTTACGGATTTTTCTGCTTCTGCTCCCTTGCCGCTATGCCTGTAAACTCCATTATCTCCATCATCATATACTGCAACTACATTTCCGTCTTCATCGGTATGAGTGCTTTCAAAAAGACCATTAGGATCAATATATCTTATCGGATTATTAAACCCATATCTGTATGGTGTCCAGTCTGGTTCAAGATCCGCCTTTGGATCCACCGACCACCACCGTGCTATATCGGGGGCGTAGTGTCGTGCGCCGTAGTCGTAGGTTTGTTTTTATATAAAATCCATATTGTATATTTGTTGTGCAAGTGCGAATATCCACAACAAAAATAGTCAATTGTCTATGATTTTCGTTGTGTTTTTTGCCGTTTTGCCTGCTGTAGTATAAACTTTTGCTGTATTGTTTAAGGTTTGTTAAATTTGTATTTATCTTTGAACGGCTGCTTATTATATCGCCTTGTGCAATAATTTAATATTGAATCCAATCTTTGTAATAACAGCATCGTTTGTTCAGTATATATTTTCAGTCCAATCATTTATTTTGCCGCCTTGTATGTTAAAAAAAATCTTGCTGTTGGTGCTGTTGATGCCTTTCGGGTTGATGGCACAGGATAACTTAGAAAACGAAAATATTACTATTATCAAAGCCTTTGAGCCGATTTTATTAGATGCCCAACGCCCCGATTTATTTCCGTGGCGGCGGTGTCGGAGCAAGGCAATTCCGGTCGTCCGCCGCAATTGGATTACAGCATACCCTCCAAACAGCTGATAGCGCAGTTTCACCCACCTGCCCTCAAACCCATCGCCTACAAATTGGAAGAAGAAGTATGGAACTACAACTTCTGGCTCAAAGCGGGCTTCGGCAACCTCACTACTCCTTTATTGGATATTGCCGCCGCCACTTCCGGCTCCGACCGCCTCACTGCCGGCGTGCGTGGCAACTTTCTGATGTCGAAAGGCAACGACATTCCTTTTCAGGATTTTCGCAACATCGGCGCACAGGCTTATGCCAAATGGTTCGGTGCCAAAAACCACCTCACGTTCAATACCAACTACGACAACGAACAACGCTATTATTATGGTATCAACGAAAGCCAACGCCCCGACCCCGAAGACAAAGACCGCATAGAAATATTGCAAAATACCATCGGTGCGAGTGTCGCTTTTGACAACAACAGCAACGACTACACCAACCTCAACCGCCACTTGCAATTGGATTATTATTATTTCGGCAACAACTACAATGCCCGCGAACACGGCTTGCGCCTCACCGCACAAGGCGAATACTTGAGCGAAAAAAGCATCGGCGGCGGCGTGGACGCTTTTTTTGACTATACCTCTTTTAAAGATGAGGCAAATTATACCTCCAATTTGGATAATTCCTTGCTGAAGATCACGCCCTACGGTATGTTGCAACGTCCTTGGGCAACACTCAAAGCCGGAGCGAGTTTGTTTTTAGATGGCGAAGTGGCTTATATTTTTCCTGATATATACGCCGAAATTCCCGTAATGGAAGGGGCGATGAGCGTTTTTGGAAAATGGGGCAAAGAAGCATACAAAAACAGTTTGCGCAATTTTACACGCATCAATCCTTTTTTGGGTCAAGATTTGACTTTTTTCAATACATTTACACAAGAACGCACCTTGGGTATCAAAGGGCGCCTCGGCGCGCGTAGCACATATAGTCTTAGCGGCGGGCAGTATCTCACCAAACAACAAGCCCTGTTTGTAACCGACTACACCGATGAGCGCAATGCTTTCACCACCGTATATGATTCGCTCAAAACTATCGCCGGCAAATTGGAACTAACCTACCATATAGACAAAAGCCATCAGGTAAAACTGACCACGCAATACAATCATTACAAAACACCTTTTGAAACAGCAGCTTGGCATTTGCCCAATTTGGAAATGATGCTGACCGGCACTTTTAGTCCTCTGGAAAAATTACAGGTGGGCGGCGATTTATTTTTCTTTTCGGGCTGGAAAACACGCCTTCAAAACAACGAAGCCCAAACCTTAAAAGCTGCTTTTGATTTAAACCTACACGCCGATTATCATTTTTCGCCGCACTTTGCCGCTTTTTTAAATCTCAACAATCTTATTAATAATAAATATCAAAGATTTAATTATTATCCGGTTTATGGCATTAACTTTGTAGGGGGTATAATGTTGCGTTTTTAAAAAGGAATTTTTTAATTAAAAAACATTGTAAATAATTGATTTTTAATTATTTATTGTTTAAAGTAAAAAATAATAATTTAAAATATGAATATTGCCAAATATTTGATTGAGTTGCTGTTGCAACAAGATGAAGTGCAAGTATCGGGATTAGGAACATTTAAAACACCTTATATTGCTTCAAAAATAAACGTTTCCCGCAATACCATTGAAGCTCCGCGCAAAACCATTATTTTTGACGCAGATGAAACACCACTTTTGCAAGACGACCTCAGCCAATATGTGGCAGTCCGCGAACAAATTGGTCAGGAGCAAGCCGAAGAGGTGGTAGAAGCCTTTGTACAAAGCCTTAAAAATGACACCCTGCATCTGGGACATACGGCTCTGGAAGGCTTGGGAACATTTGTGTATGATGCCAACGGAAATTTGAAATTGATTGCTGAAATGGAAAACCAGTTTAATAAAGAAACCTTTGCAATGAACGAAATAGAACTCCCTGCTACACGAGCCATCAGCGACATTGCACAGGAAGTGCCTTCGGAAGAAATACCTGTGGCAGCCGGTGCTTCTTATGCAGATGAAGAAATACCCAAGAAAAAAACAGTATCTTCGGTTTTGGAAACCAATGTATTGCCCAAAGAAAAACCCGCCACACCTGTACCTGTGGCGGCATCGCCTGTTTTTAGTTCGCACCACGATACACCCGACCCCACTCCGGCAGTAAAGCAGGCATTTTCCGGCATACCCGAAGAGCCTCAAAATGAGTCTTCTACCGAGCCGCACCAGTATTCGCCAAAACCACCTCCTTTCAAAATGCCCCCCAAACGCCAAAAAAATGCCGAAGGCAGTTGGATATGGGCAATTCCTACGGTGGCAGTGCTGCTTTTGGGATTGTTGGCGGCGCAATATTTACTTTATGATGACCCGCGCAACGAATCTCCGATTTTATCCAGATTTTTTGGAGATAAAGACAACAGTGAGCAACTTTTGAGCACTGAGCCTGCCGATACAGAAGTTGCTACCGATACAGAAACGACCCCTGTCGAAAATATTACACCGACAGAAGAAACTACCACCACCGAAGCACCTGCGGAAACAACCACAGCAACTACCGAAAATGATGTTGCCGCCGAAACCAATACTTCTGCTACTACGGAAGTTACCAAAGAACCTGTAAAAACAGAAATTGTTTCGCCGCCGACACCTGCTAAAAAAACAGAAAGAAATGAAGGCAACAACGATGCCAACAGCGGCAATACTGCTACAAATGGTGCTACGCCCAAAGGCTATCATATTGTAGTGGGAGTATTTAAGGAAAAAAGCAATGCCACAAAAATGGTAAAAACAATGAAATCCAAAGGCTTTGACGCTTATGTAATTGCTGACGGCGGCACACGCTATCGTGCTACGGTATATGCAGGCAGCAGCGAAAGCGATGCTATTTCCAAATTACCCGATGTGCAGAGTAAAAGCGGAGAAAGCAATGCGTGGTATTTTAAAAGATAATCACGCCTTATGCTCTGATTTTTGAAGACGGTTTAAAAGATAAAGAAGAGTAGGAGAGAGCAAAATACAAAAAAATAGCGCAGGACGAATACAGCCCTGCGCTATTTTTTTATATATCATATTCTTTTTTATGCCAAACGTATCACGATAGCCGAAGCACCACCACCACCATTACAAATAGCGGCTGCTCCGTGCTTGCCTCCTTTGTGGCGCAATGCCGAAATAAGCGTACAAATGATACGCGCACCCGAAGCACCGATGGGGTGTCCCAAGGATATAGCACCGCCCAATACATTGAGTTTGTCGCTGCTGATGTTCAGCATATCCATATTCGCTAATGCCACCACCGAAAATGCTTCATTGATTTCAAATTTATCTATTTGATCAATGCTCAAGCCTGCTTTTTTGAGGGCTTTGGGCAAGGCTTTGGCAGGTGTGGTCGTAAACCATTCCGGCTCTTGTTCGGCATCGGCATAGCTCACTACCTCAGCCAAAGGCTGCAAACCGAGAGATTTCATTTTTTCTTCACTCATCAGCACGATAGCTGCTGCTCCGTCGTTGATTTTAGAAGCATTGATAGCAGTTACTGTGCCATCTTTTTTGAAAGCCGGAGCCAAAGTACTCAGGCGGCTCGCATCGTAGCGTTGGCATTCTTCATCTTTATCAACTACAATCGGGTTGCCTTTGCGCTGCGGAATTTCCACCGCTATCAGCTCATCGGCGAAATACCCTTTTTCGTGGGCTTCTTTGGCACGCATATACGACTCGTGAGCGTAGCTGTCCTGACGTTCGCGCGGTATATTGCAGGTTTCGGCACAAATTTCGGCGGCATTGCCCATCATATAGCCTTTGTAGGGGTCTTGCAAACCATCTCTTACAATGGCATCAACCAACTCTTTGTTGCCATAGCGCATTCCGTTTCTGCCTTGCGGAATATAATAGGGGGCATTGCTCATACTTTCAAAACCGCCCACCACTACTACATCGGCATCTCCGAGCAAAATATCCTGTGTACCGATGATGATACTTTTCATACCCGAAGCGCACACTTTGTTGATGGTAGTGCAAGGCGTATTTGCCGAGATGCCTGCCGCCAAAGCCACTTGGCGTGCCGGAGCTTGCCCGTTGTTGGCTTGCAATACATTTCCCAAATACAGCGCATCTACGCTGTTGCCATCGATTCCGGCGCGTTGCAATGCTCCTTTTACGGCAATGGCACCCAATTGTATGGCATTCAACTCGCTCAAAGCACCATTAAAAGCACCTATGGGCGTGCGTGCCATAGATACAATAAATACTTTTTTGTTCATTTGTTAGGATAGTTTTTATTCATTTAACAAAAATAACGAAGTGTTTGTTTGGGAGCGGTACTGTTTTTAAAAAATACGGGCTGACTTTTGAATAAAAATGATGAATAAGAATAAAAATTTATATTTATGAACAAACAAAAAAACCTTATATTTTATTGGTATTTAATAATAAATGGTGTAAAGGGCTGAAAGCTGCGGGCGGTGTTGTGGGCGGCTTTTTTTGTTGCAGGACTTTTTTATAAAACAAACAGATATGTTGCGAAGCATCGTGCGTGTAGGCGCGGAATTTGTTTTTTTCTAAAGTGCTGCCTACGCGGTCATTTAGATTTTTGCAGAGCATATCATTGCCCAGCGAATAATGCAAATGAATTTCAATCAATTTTGACCACAATGAAATATAATAATTGGGCGAATAAGTAATTTGGTTGAATTGCCCGAGTGCTTGCGAGATGCGCCCCTGCAATAGCCATTCCTCTATACCTTTAATAAATATTTTAAAAAAAGCGGTGTTGCCGGAATAAAAATAGCTGTCGTGTTGGCGTGATTTATTGAATTCTTCGACTTTTTGGTCAATAATCAGGAGGAGTTGATAATAGTAAAAACTGAGGCTGTCGCGGAATTTATAGCGCAAATCGAACTCAATGAGGCGGCGGGCATAGTCCAGCAACACAGTTACTGCTTTTCCTTGATGAAAGCCATTGACTAATTGGAGGAAATAGATTCTTCTCCACAATTTTTCGCGTGCTTCGGTACTTACGTCGGCTTCGGTGATGAAGTTTTCGGCTTTGATGAGTAGTTCGTCAAATTGGGCATCAAAAAAAGCCAGCCGTGCTTTGCTGATATGGTATTCGGCAATATAATAAGCGTTGGCATCGGCTTGTACGGAAGTTTCGAGCTGCAGCAAAGACTCTAACAAAGGATTGGGCTCTTGCAAAAGGCGGTTATCATCTAAATACAGATTAGAAAAGAGCAAATAAAAATTGGCAACCTGCTCATAATGCAGCGTATGGATAGAAGCCAACTTATCGCGCAGCAAAGTGCGAATGGTGGGAATACTTTTGTCGTGTTGTTGCTGCCCATAGAGTTTTATTTGCCAATCCAAGCACAAACTTTTGAGGTGTTGTTTATTGGAATCTTTGAGCAAATCCGATAATTTTTTCACATATATTTCCTGTAAAGTGACCTGCTCCTGTCGTTGGGCAATTTCTACGAGCAGCGTATGGCGCGACACCGAATTTTCGCCTAAATAATTCAGGATTTTTTGTTCTTCTATGGTATCGGAAGCAAAATGGATAAATCGGCGGATAATGCTGTCGCACTCATTGGAGTTTTTGTTTTTGAGGTCACTTTTGAGGGTGCTTTCAATAATTTCTTCAAAATGAGCACTATCTTTTATACTTTTTAAAAGAATCTGACGCAACCACACATAGCGTTTATCTTTTGAGAGGCTGCTATGATGAAATAATTGCTTACGCTCTTTATCGGTTAAAGACAAAATGAGTGGATATAGGTATTTTCCTTTCATAGTTCAAAATAAATGAGTTTGCTTGAAATGTTTCAGTATTAAGAGGGGTTTTTCTTTGTTTTTTTGCAAAAATGTCGTATTTTAATAAAATAAACATATTGTTTAAGATATTGTTAATCAATGATTTATAAAAAAGTATAAAATGTTTTTTATTCAGACTTTATGTTTAATATTTTAATAGCACAAATAAAAAAATAAGTAGTTTCGCTACCGACTCCTAATATACTGTGCGGATAAGATGATGAAACATTTTGATAGCATTAAAAATACCGCTTTTTATATTAAAATTCGGGTGAAAATATTTTGATATAAACATTTTGTACTGATAAATGAAACCCTACACAGCAACGGGCAATTATCCGATAAAATCAATTTTTTGCATAGGGGCAAGATATTTAATTTTAAATATAAAATCTATTTTTAAATCATTAATTATTTCATATAAAAACTTCCTAAAAACTTAATTTATATGCTAAAAGAAACTTCTTTTATAACAACAATTTTAAGACTATGATAAGAAACATTTTATTCGTCGCTTATTATGCTTCATTGTCAAACCCTACTAAATTTCAAACAAAAAAGATGTAAGCCATCATTATTTTTCTAAAAAATTAAAACAAATTTATTTTTTGATATGAAAGAAAAAACATTACAAATTCGCTTTATCACGAGCATAATAGCTTTCTTTTTGCTATTCTGTTCGGGAGGCTTAAAGGCGGCTACTTTAACGGTGGGTCCGGCAGCTACCGGAGCTACTTATACAACCATTGCATTAGCTTATGCTGCTGCGGTTGACGGTGATATTATCCAAGTATTGCCCACCACCGGAGGTGTGACGTATGATGAGGACATTATTAAATTTCCTTCAGATGTTTTGATTGTAACGAAATCTGTTACGATAGACGGAGGAGGCAATACGATTGTAAATAATGGCGATGGAGTAGGAGCATTTCAATTTTCTGGTGTCGGAAAAACGATGAAATTACAAAATGTGAATTTATGTAGTTTTAACAGGACGGGAGGATTTGCTACTACTATTTCAGTAGATCCTAAACTAGGAGTGCCTGTGGAGTTTCTAAATGTAAATGTGTCCGGCTCTACCTCTGGTAACTATGCAGTATTGTTTGAAGGAGCCGTGAATTGGACAGGAGGTAGTATCGGCAACAATGCTACAGGAGGATTGGAAATAAATAGTGATGATTCTAATACACCCAATACAGGATTTACAGTAAACATAACGGATGCAATTATTGATTGTAATGGAGGTCCTACATTGGGTTGTACAGGTGCTGGTATTTGGATACATACTTCGGAGATTACAAGAGGAATAACAACCAATATTATTGGTGGATCCGTATCTGGAAATGGCTCTGGTTCATGTCCTGGTGCAGGTATATATTTTGATGTTTGGGGTGGTTCACATTTAGATATAGTAGGTACAAAATTCGTTGGAAATAGCGATTTAAGTATTTCAGGAAATGAAGGAAGTGCCATATTGATTTTCGATGCTGGTAGTGGTAATCCTACTTTTGATATTGATGATGCAATTTTTGATTCAAATACTAACTCTTCTAATGCCTACATAAAGGCAACAGCTGGTTCGCCAAGTGGAACAGTAGATAATTGTATTTTTAGGAACAATGCAGCTAGCATAGAAGCAGATGCTACTGTGACCTTTACAAGCAATATTTTTGAAAACAGCGGAACAGCCAATACAGGTACTTATGTTAGTAGTACAGTTGTCACTACCGGAGCAGGTGCTTCAACGAATACCACCGCTACTTTTAATTATTCGGGTACAACTTTAGCAAGCTGTAGTGCTGATTGTACTCCGGCTACTGGACCTGGTGTAGGTGCTACTATTACCACCGGTTGTACGGGTGAAGGCGGTATTCTGACTTCTACTTCTACCGGTCAATGGTATTACCAGCAAGGAACAACTGTAACGGCTATTTCAGGAGCTACGGGTACTACGGCAACAATTCCAACCGGACTGGCAGGAGAATATACCATTTTCTATCAAGATGTACCAACAGCGAATGGAACAGACCCTATTATTGGTTTTACGGTAGGCGCGGCTTGTCCGAGTTGCGACCTCCAACTCGTAAAAACAGTGAGCAATGCTACACCCAATGTGGGCGATGTAGTAACCTTTACCATTACCGTCAGCAATGGCGGCACTGCTGATGCCACAGGCATTTCAGTAGAAGATGTATTACCCAACGGCTATACCAATATTACGAATATTTCCGGTGCAGGAGTTTTATCAGGCAGCACCATTACTTGGAGTGGTTTGAGCATTGTTAATGGCAATAGTGCTGTATTAACTTTTGATGCTGAGGTAGTGACTCGGGTGCAGGGGTAAGCTATGTGAATATAGCAGAAGTAATCGCCTCTGACAGTACAGATCCCGACTCTACACCGAATAACAATACAGCTACTTCGGGGGCTATCGGCTCTGTTGAGGCAGATGGCACACAAGATACCACCCCCGGTGATGCTACGGGTGAAGATGATGTGGACGATGCTTTAGTTGCCCCTTTACAATCCGATTTGTCATTGGTAAAATCAGTATCGGCTACCTCTGTAAGTGCCGGCTCTACCATCACTTTTACCATAGCCCTTACCAACAACGGTCCTAGTGATGCTACCAATGTAGATATTCAAGATGTAGTGCCTACGGGTTATTCCAATATAACTGCTATTTCAAATGGCGGTGTTTTAACAGGCTCTACTATTGATTGGTCAAATTTATCTATTGCCAATGGTGCAACGCTCAATTTAACTTTTGATGCAGATGCACAAGCCAGTGGTGATTATGTTAATATCGCTGCTGTAACAGATGCCGACCAGTTTGACCCCGACTCTACTCCAAATAATGTCGCTGATACCGACAGTGACGGTAATATAGGTGCGGCTGCCGGCAATGCGAATGATACTGCCGATGCACAAGATGAGGACGATGCCGATGATGCAAGAATAATTATTGCCGTTAATGCTGACTTGCAGTTAGTAAAAACAGTAAGTACCGCCTCTGCCGCTCCGGGTGATGTTGTTACTTTTACCATTACCGTTTTTAATGGCGGAACAAGTGACGCTACGGGTGTTTCGGTAGAAGATGTAGTACCCAACGGCTATACCAATATTACGAATATTTCCGGTGCAGGAGTTTTATCAGGCAGCACCATTACTTGGAGTGGTTTGAGTATTGCTAATGGTAATAATACTGTATTAACTTTTGATGCTGAGGTAGCGGCTCCGAGCGCAGGAGTAAGCTATGGGAATATTGCAGAAGTAATCGCTTCTGACCAAACAGACCCCGACTCTACACCGAATAATAATACGGCTACTTCGGGAGCTATCGGCTCGGCAGATGCTGACGGCACACAAAATACCACAGCAGGTGATCCTGCCGGTGAAGATGATGTGGACGATGCCTTATTGGAAGTTCCTTTGATTAGCTTGGTAAAAGGCAGTTCATTAGATTTAGGAGCAGATAATTTGGCAACAGTGGGTGATATTATCACTTATACTTATACTGCTACAAATACGGGCAATGTGACATTGACAAGTGTAACATTGACAGAACAGGCGGCGAGTTTTACAGGCACAGGCAGCTTACCAACCCCTGCGTTCACGTCATCTACAATGGGTAGTGTTGCGGGTACTTTATTAGTGGGCGAAAGTGCCACTTATACCGCGACTTATGCCATTACTCAAGCAGATATAGATGCTACATTTGTAGATAACCAAGCGATGGTACAAGGAACATCTCCTGCCAGCGTAGTCGTTGATGATTTGTCGGATTCTAGCAATCCTGCCGATGCAAACGAAACAGGCACACCGAGCGACCCGAACGGCGATGATGCTACGAATACACCTATTCCTGCACCTGCCATATCATTGGTAAAAGGCAGTTCATTAGATTTGGGAGCGGATAATTTGGCAACAGTGGGTGATATTATCACTTATACCTATACTGCCACAAATACAGGCAATGTGACATTGACAAGTGTAACATTGACAGAACAGGCGGCGAGTTTTACAGGCACAGGCAGCTTACCAACACCTGCGTTCACGTCATCTACAATGGGTAGTGTTGCGGGTACTTTATTGGTGGGCGAAAGTGCCACATATACCGCGACTTATGCCATCACGCAAGCGGATATAGATGCTACATTTGTAGATAACCAAGCAATGGTACAAGGAACAGCCCCTGACAATACGGTAGTAGATGATTTGTCGGATTCGAGCAATCCTGCTGATGCAAACGAAACAGGCACACCGAGTGACCCGAACGGCGATGACCCTACCAATACGCCTATTTCTGCACCAGCCATATCATTGGTAAAAGGCAGTTCATTAGATTTAGGAGTGGATAATTTGGCAACAGTGGGCGATATTATCACTTATACCTATACTGCCACAAATACAGGCAAGTGACATTGACAAGTGAACATTGACAGAACAGGGGCGAGTTTACAGGCCAGGCAGCTTACCAACCCCTGCGTTCACGTCATCTACAATGGGTAGTATTGCGGGTACTTTATTGGTGGGCGAAAGTGCCACTTATACCGCGACTTATGCCATTACTCAAGCAGATATAGATGCTACATTTGTAAATAACCAAGCGATGGTAGAAGGAACATCTCCTGCCAGCGTAGTCGTTGATGATTTGTCGGATTCTAGCAATCCTGCCGATGCAAACGAAACAGGCACACCGAGCGACCCGAACGGCGATGACCCTACCAATACACCTATTCCGGCACCTGCCATATCATTGGTAAAAGGCAGTTCATTAGATTTGGGAGCGGATAATTTGGCAACAGTGGGTGATATTATCACTTATACCTATACTGCCACAAATACGGGCAAGTGACATTGACAAGTGTAACATTGACAGAACAGGCGGCAGTTTCAGGCCAGGCAGCTTACCAACCCTGCGTTCGTCATCTACAATGGGTAGTGTTGCGGGTACTTATTGGTGGGCGAAAGTGCCACTTATACCGCACTTATGCCATCACGCAAGCGGATATAGATGCTACATTTGTAGATAACCAAGCGATGGTAGAAGGAACAGCCCCTGATAATACGGTTGTAAATGATTTGTCGGATTCTAGCAATCCTGCTGATGTAAACGAAACAGGCACACCGAATGACCCGAACGGCGATGACCCTACCAATACGCCTATTTCTGCACCAGCCATATCATTGGTAAAAGGCAGTTCATTAGATTTAGGAGCAGATAATTTGGCAACAGTAGGCGATATTATCACTTATACTTATACTGCCACAAATACGGGCAATGTGACATTGACAAGTGTAACATTGACAGAACAGTTGGCGAGTTTTACAGGCACAGGCACTTTGCCAACCCCTGCGTTCACGTCATCTACAATGGGTAGTGTTGCGGGTACTTTATTGGTGGGCGAAAGTGCCACTTATACCGCCACTTATGCCATCACGCAAGCGGATATAGATGCTACATTTGTAGATAACCAAGCAATGGTAGAAGGAACAGCCCCTGACAATACGGTTGTAAATGATTTGTCGGATTCGAGCAACCCTGCCGATGTAAACGAAACAGGCACACCGAGTGACCCGAACGGCGACGATGCTACCAATACACCTATTCCTGCACCAGCCATATCATTGGTAAAAGGCAGTTCATTAGATTTGGGAGCGGATAATGCACCTAATGTAGGTGATATTATTACTTATACCTATACAGCAACGAATACGGGCAACGTGACATTGACAAGTGTAACATTGACAGAACAGGCGGCGAGTTTTACAGGCACAGGCACTTTGCCAACCCCTGCGTTCACGTCATCTACAATGGGTAGTGTTGCGGGTACTTTATTGGTGGGCGAAAGTGCCACATATACCGCGACTTATGCCATTACGCAAGCGGATATAGATGCTACATTTGTAGATAACCAAGCAATGGTAGAAGGAACAGCCCCTGACAATACGGTAGTAGATGATTTGTCGGATTCGAGCAATCCTGCTGATGTAAACGAAACAGGCACACCGAGCGACCCGAACGGCGACGATGCTACGAATACACCTATTCCTGCACCAGTAATGACGGCTACCAAAATTTCTACTTTTATTGATGCCAATGGTGACGGTGACTTGAATCCGGGCGAAACCGTAACTTATACCATTGTACTGACGAATAGCAGTAGTATTGCTGCGCTGAATGTCACTTTTGCAGATGCTATTCCAACCGGAACAACGTATGTAGCCAATAGCTCCACTACTACACAAGGAACTATTGACAACAATGCTACTGGTCCGGCGGCTACTTTGGGCGATGTGGCAGCAGGAGCGAGTGTTACGATTGCTTTTCAGGTTACTGTAAATATTCCGTTTACAAATCCTTCTAACGAAATTGTGAATCAGGGTATTTTTAGTGCAGATAACCATGATGATGTACCTACTGACGACCCAACTGACCCTACCAACCCTCCAGGTCCTAATGGCGACCCCACTATTGACCCTGTGTTGATAATTTGCAATGCCAATAGCGGAACTTGGAATAATTAAAAAACGATAAGTTTTTTTATATAACGTGTTTGTGTAAAAAAGGGCTGCAATTGCAGCCCTTTTTTTATTGCACTTGACTAAAAACAGTAATTGTTTTCAGGTAGGTATAATATCGGTCTCCAAAAATTGGAGCAATCATACTAAAATAATTTATTTGCTGCATATTCATTATAAGGGATATGCACTGAGGTTAGCACACCAAAAAAACACATACATTTTGTCTGATTTTAGTATTGATTTTATTATGTACGAAATTTTTTTCACAAAAAAACGAAAAATCTAAGAGCACCTATCTCTGGCAAAGCAGCACCTACCAAAAAGGTAAGAACACCTACCTGCGAGCAAGGTAGCACCTACCAAAAAGGTAGGAGAACCTACTAAAAAGGTAGGTTCTCCTACCTCTGAGCAAGGTAGCACCTACCAAAAAGGTAGGTGTACCTACCTCCGGCAAAGCATCAC
This sequence comes from Sphingobacteriales bacterium, assembly GCA_016711285.1. Classification (NCBI taxonomy): domain Bacteria; kingdom Pseudomonadati; phylum Bacteroidota; class Sphingobacteriia; order Sphingobacteriales; species Sphingobacteriales bacterium. Next base: position 455,628 of record JADJTG010000014.1, on the reverse strand, counting down.
CTACTAAAAAGGTAGGTTCTCCTACCTCCGAGCAAGGTAGTACCTACCAAAAAGGTAGGTGTACCCACCTTCGGCAAAGCATCACCTACTAAAAAGGTAGGCGAACCTAAAAAGACGCTCATAACTAAAATAATTTATTAATGTATGTTTATTATACGAGTAGGTATATTAAGATTCTCATACCCAAAATGTACATATATTTTATCTGATTTCAGTATAAAACCTCCTGTTTATCAGATTTTTAGTGTACAACACATATAAGTTTTACTATTTTTCAGTACACTTTTGGCAAAGCCACAAAGATTTTGTTTTTTTGTTGCCGTAATAAAAGATCGTTTTTTTCTGTTCTTTTTAGTTTGCAATAAAAATGAAATCTTTCAACAAAAAACGTTTTTCCTCCAATGAAGCAGCCGGAGCAATTATTGCTTTTCACAAGCAGCCGCAGGGTGTGAGTGGCAGCACCGACAATGGCGTATATTTTGAAATCACCATTTACAGCGATGCCTGTATTCGCTTACAATATCGCCGGCAAGAGCCTCCTGCCGCCGCTTTTTCGTATGCCGTTGCAGGGCAGCCGCAACAACACACCATCTGGCAGCTCCGCGAAACCGCCACACACTATATCATCAGCACTGCACTACTGCAATTGCACCTGCAAAAAGAAGCCCTGCGCTGCACCTTTTATAATGCGGTAGGTACGCTGCTCAACGCCGATGACCCCGCTTTCGGGGTGTCGTGGATAGGCAACGAAGCCACCGTTTACAAAACCCTCCAACCGGAGGAGCGTTTTATCGGATTGGGCGAAAAAACAGGAAATCTGGATCGGCGCGGCTCTGCCTACACACACTGGAACACCGACTATTTCGCCTACCCCGAACACGCCGACCCTTTGTATGTCTCTATTCCTTTTTATATCGGTGTGCATCAAGGCACGCAATACGGCATTTTTGTTGATAAGTCTCAGCGTTCCGTTTTTAATTTTGGAGCATCTAATCACCGCTTCGCCTATTTTGCGGTGCAAGATGATGAAGTAGATTACTATTTTCTGCACGATAATGATGTAGCGGGCATTTTGCGTGCTTACTCCCAACTTACCGGAACTTTGCCTTTGCCGCCGCTTTGGGCTTTGGGTTTTCAGCAATGTCGTTACAGCTATTATCCCGACACAGAAGTGCTCACACTGGCACAAACATTCCGCGATAAGCAAATTCCTGCCGATGTGTTGTATTGCGATATTCATTATATGGACGCTTACAAAGTATTCACCTGGCATCAGCAATATTTTCCGCAGCCCAAAAAAATGATAGCTGCTTTGCGAAAACAAGGTTTTCATCTGACACTCATTTTAGACCCGGGCATAAAAACAGAAGAAGGCTATGAGCCTTACGAAAGCGGCTTGCAGGAAGATGTGTTTATTAAATACCCCGACCAAAGCAATTATTCGGCGAGTGTGTGGCCCGGTGTGTGCTATTTTCCCGATTTTACCAAACCCGACACGCGCCGTTGGTGGGGCAAGCGCGTGGGCAATTTGGTGCAACAAGGCTTGGATAGCTTTTGGAATGATATGAACGAACCCGCTTCGTGGGGGCAATGCACACCCGATTTGCTGGAATTTGATTATGAAGGTGAAGGTGCTACGCACAAGCAAGCGCGGAATATTTATGGTATGCAAATGGCGCGCGCCACTTATGAAGGAGCAGTACAACATCTTAAAGGAAAAAGACCTTTTGTGCTCACCCGCGCCGGTTTTGCGGGCATTCAACGCTATGCAGCCGTATGGACAGGCGACAATGTATCCAACGATGGGCACCTGCTTTTGGGGGTGCGCCTGCTGAATAGTTTGGGCTTGTCGGGGGTGGGCTTCTGCGGAGTGGACATTGGCGGTTTTTGCGGCGATGCCTCACCTGTATTGTTTTCGCGCTGGATTTCTATCGGTGCTTTTTCTCCTTTTTTCCGTTGCCACTCTATGATTAATTCCCGCGACTCCGAGCCTTGGAGTTTTGGCGAAGAAGCTGAAGAAATTGCCCGCAATTATATCGCGCTGCGCTATCGCCTGCTGCCGTATTTGTACAGCCTTTTTTACGAAGCCACACAAAGCGGGCTGCCGCCGATGCGCTCTTTGGCAATTACACATACCCACGATGAGCGCATTTATCAGGGCGATTTTCAACATCAGTTTATGTTCGGCAATTCCTTGCTGATATGCCCCTGCGACAGCCACCAACGTTTTACAAAAGTGTATTTGCCACAGGGCAGCGATTGGTACAGTTTGCACAGCGATGACTACTACACAGGCGGACAGGAAATGATTGTAGAAGCACCCGCCGAGCGTTTGCCGATTTTTGTAAAAGCAGGAGGTATGCTGTTGCTTCAGTCGGTGGTGCAATACACCGCCCAAAAGCCCGAAGACACTTTGGAAATACATGTGTACGATTCGGAGCAAAACAGCGATGATGAAATGCTGTATTATGAAGATGACGGCGAAACATATCAGTATCAAAAAAACGATGAATGTCTGATATGGAAAATAAAATGGAATACCGCCTCAAAAACACTATCTGTACAGGAAAAATTTGTAGGAAACTATACTTCAAAATTCACGAAAGCGAGAGTATATGTACATAGCCGCCAACAGAATATAACAGAAGTGATACACATCAACCGAAAAAAATACACCCTCTTGTCGGGTGATTACTGCTTTGTTCCGCCGGTTTCCAATTTTGACCCTTTCATTCACAACAATTCCAACGGAAATAAAATAGCGGTACGATATGCGGAATTTTCTTTAAAGGAATAAGCGTATTTTCAATATTATCGGATTAAAATAAGATTTTGAACGTCACCGGCGCGGTATTTTTACAAAAAAAACTTCTTTTTATTCGTAAAAAGTTTTGATGGCAGCGATTACCCATTTTTGCTCTTTTGCTTTTAATCCATAAAAAAGCGGCAAGCGCAACAAACGCTCCGAAAACATATCGCTGTAAGGTAAATAGGTAGGAGTGTTGCTGCTTTTTTGTTGTAAATAATAGGGTGAGCTGTGCAGCGATTGGTAATGAAAAACGGCGTGTATCTGCTGTGTTTTCAAATATTGAATAAGGGATTGCCTTTCCTGCACATCATTGCACAGCATATAAAACAGATGCCCGTTGAGTGTAGCGGGCGGTGTGGCTGCTTCGGCAAATTGTACCCCTTTGCGGCGCAAATCTTCCAAAGCTGTTGCATAATTGTTCCAAAGAGCGATGCGCCGAGCTTGTATGCTCTCCAAATGTTCCAACTGCCCCCATAAAAACGCCGCTATCAACTCCGAAGGCAAATAAGAAGAACCTATATCCACCCAAGTATATTTGTCGGTTTCGCCACGAAAAAAAGCGGCGCGGTTTGTTCCCTTTTCACGGATAATTTCGGCGCGTGCCACCAACTGCTCATCGTTGATAACCAATAAACCGCCTTCGCCGGCGATGATATTTTTGGTTTCGTGAAATGAAAAAGCTGCCAAATGCCCGAAACCGCCCAAAGGTTTTCCTTTATAAAAACTTTCAATGGCGTGTGCGGCATCTTCTATCAAATACAGCCGGTATTTTTGCGCCAATGCTTGCAGAGCTTCCATATCGCAAGCCACACCTCCATAATGCACCACTACAATAGCTTTGGTGCGTTCATTAATCAATGCCTCCGCCGATTGGGGGTCTATATTGGGATAGTGCGGCAGACAGTCGGCAAAACGAATGACCGCACCGCGCAGCACGAAAGCGTTGGCGGTGGACACAAACGTGAAAGACGGCATAATGATTTCATCGTCTGCCTGTATATCCAAGAGCAAAGCCGCCATTTCTAAGGCTGCCGTACAAGAGTGGGTGAGGAGGGTTTTGCGAAAATGATAGCGTTGCTCAAAAAAACTTTGACATTGTCTGCTGAAAAAACCATCGCCCGACAAATGCCGCCGCCGCACCGCTTCGCGGATATATTGCAATTCTTTTCCGATAATAAAAGGCTTATTGAAAGGAATTAAAGCAGGGACTGGATTTTTCATTAAAAAATTTTATCTTACAAAAAATATAAGAAGCAAAAATAAGCAAGGGAGTTGCAGCGCACAAAAATAATAAAAAAACGGCTATGGCTGCTCCAATATCGCTATGCCGAAGCCGCTTTTGCCGTATTGATTGCCGTTGTAGAGCATATAGCGACTGCCGCCCATATCAAATACGGAAGGATAACAAATCATTTCGCTGTCCCAAGCAGTTGCCTCCTGCGAAGGCGCAATACCGATGAGGCGGTCTTTGCGCTGCCACGTTTGTCCGTCTTCCGATTCGGCATAGCCGATGCGATACGAAGTGCCGCGCCACGAATACCACATACCATAGCGGTTGTTTTCAAATATCACCGAAGGGCGCGAAAAAGCGTGTGCTTTGGGGGAGGTTTTGAAGCAGGCGGCGGCGCGTTGCCATTGCAAACCATCGGCGGCGGTGGCGTATTTGATGGTATGCACCATATCATTAATAGTAGCACCCCAGCGCAAATGCGAGCCGTACCACATTTGCCAACTGCGGGTGGCAGGCTGATGCAGCACAAAAGGATACGATAAAGAATAGGCATCGGAGCGGTGGCGGTCTAAAATGGGACCTACTTCGGGGCGTTCGAAACGTTGGGCGGAGTCGTTCCATTCGGCATAGCCGATGCTGTTGCGGAAAGGCACATCGCGGCACAGATTCCACCCTAAATAATACAAACGCAACTGCGCCGCCGAATGAGTTACCACGCAACCCATTGAGCAGCCTCTGTCGTCAAATGCTCCCCACGCCTGCGGCGACAACACAGGGCGGCGCGAGCGGTGTAAGAGCTTAAAGTCGGCGGCGGCATCAAAATCGGCGTAATGAATATGCGAGCGTTGCTCCACATCGCGGGCACTGAAAAAAACACGCACCACGCGCTCCGACATCACAAAGGGAAACGGATTGGAGGCGTGCGAGTGCAGCCACTTATTGTCGGCATCAACGGAGAGCAAACGTTTGAGTTTTTTCCAGCGCATTGTTTTTTTTATAAATTTAAGAAGAAAACAACAAAAGCAGTTGATAAAAATAATTCAACCACATTTGAAACTAAATTTTATACAAAAAAGTTATCTATGTACATTTAGAGTTAGTTTTTTATAATTTACAATATCTTGATTTATATTTTTATAACCATATATTTTTAATGAAATTTTACAAATTATTCCGCTTTGCAGTGCCTACGGGTGTGCTGCTTTTTTGTGTACTTTTTTTATCTGCTTGCGGCAGGAAATCCAACGAAGATGTAGTAGCTGTGCCCAACAAAGATGGCTCTATTGAAACACTTTTCCATATAGAACACGCCAATGGCTACGATTTATTGACCACCACTTACAAAATTTGGGTCGCCGGTCAGTTGGATACCCAATACAAACGCACAGATACTTTGCGGCAATTGGGTACAGCTTCGGGCAGCAGCACCCCCAAAGATTATGAATTTTATATTACGGTGCAATAAACCTCACTCATTATTGCAACTTTTTAGGCTTTTATCAAGTTTTTGATTAACATAAAAAAATAGATGATTATACAACAATGAAAAAAAGTAAAATGATAACATTAGTGCTGTTGTCGGCGGTGATGGCTGCCGGCTGCAATCAGCAGGAAAAAACAGCACAACAACGTCCCAAAGTATATATGCGCTCCGACAGTACGGCGGCTTACAGTGGCACGCATCATTCTTCGCCCTTCGGATATTATCTGGCTTTTCGCAGTTTGAGTATGCTGATGGGCAACGGCGGCGGTATGGGCAACGGATATTACAGCAGGGGCATACCCGAAACGGCTAATGTAGGCACTAATGCCGCCAAAATGGGTGCAGTATCGCGCGGCGGTTTTGGACGCACTGCCGGCAGAAGCGGTTTTGGTAGCAGAGGCAGTGGTGCATAAATACAGGTTGATGGTTGATTTTCTTTTTTTTAAATCTAAAAACACACAATGAAACGTATTGCAATACGCCCGCGCCCGCAATGGCAGCAAAAGGTAGAAGATATAGGTTTTGGTTTTCATACGGGTTCTTTGCCCTATTGGACAGAAAACGCTTATTACGAATTTGAACCTTACGAAATAGATCTGCTCGAAGACGCTACGCAAGAATTGTGGGATTTGTGTTTAGAAGCAGTGCAGCGCGTTATTGACCAACAATTATACGACCGTTTTCAGATTCCTGCCGCTTTCCGACCCTATATAGAGCGCACTTGGAACAAAGATGCGCCGATGGTATATGGGCGTTTTGATTTGGCTTATAAAAACGGTGATATAAAACTCTTGGAATTTAATGCCGACACACCTACTTCGCTTTGCGAAGCCTCCATTGTACAGTGGTTTTGGCTGCAAGATATAGCACCACAAAAAGACCAGTTTAATTCCATTCACGAAAAACTCATAGAAACGTGGCAATATTGGAAGGATTTTCTGCACCGCGACACCCTCTATTTTTCGTGCATCAGCGAGCATCTCGAAGATTTTACTACCACCGAATACCTGCGCGATTGCGCCATACAAGCGGGTTTTGATACGCGCTTTATTTGGATTGAAGACATCGGCTGGGAGGCGCGGCAACAACATTTTTTGGATTTGGAAGGCAATGCCGTTAAAAACATTTTCAAATTATATCCTTGGGAATGGTTGATACAGGAGGAGTTTGGGAAAAATATTTTGCTCGACAGCCACGCCGCTTACTGGATAGAACCCGCCTGGAAAATGATTTTGTCCAACAAAGCCATTTTGCCGTTGTTGTGGGAAATGTTTCCCGACCACCCTTTTTTGCTACCCGCTTATCACGAGCCGAACCGCCTGCGGCAATATGCCAAAAAACCTGTTTTGTCGCGCGAGGGGGCGAATATCTCTTTGCACGCCGACAGCAGAATTTTGGAACAAAGCGAAGGCGACTACGGCAAAGAGGGCTACATTTATCAGCAGTTGTTTGAATTGCCTTGTTTCGACGGCAACTATCCGGTTATCGGCAGTTGGGTAGTGGGTGCAAAGGCGGCGGGCATCGGTATTCGGGAAAGCGATGGTTTGATAACCAACGACACTGCGCGTTTTGTGCCGCATTTAATCGATGTTTAATGTGGAGGCGGTGTCGCCTCCTTTTTTTATACCCCAATCATTAAAAATGTCCGGCGATTATTTTTGTGTATATTCTGAATATTCACAAAAGTTTTTGGAACTTTGCGGGCTGCAACTATTTTCATGAAACAGCCTTCTTTATTGAACCAACGCCGCGCCGCACTGCCCAAAGAGGAAAGCGACCAAGAAATGTCGTTTTTTGAGCATTTGGAGGAGTTGCGCTGGCATATTATCAGGGGTTTGGCAGCTATATTGGTGGCTACTATTGCGGCATTTTTGGCAAAATCTTTTGTTTTTGACACGCTCATTTTTGGACCGCTTTCCGACCAATTTTTTACTTATCGCGCTTTGTGTCGTTTGTCGGAGCTTTTGCATTTGGGCGATACTATTTGTATGAAACCCACCCCTTTCACCATCAGCAATTTTGAGATGGCTTCCCAATTTACGCTGCATATACAGGTGTCGGTACTGGCGGGTTTTATTGTTTCGTTTCCATATATTTTGTGGGAGTTGTGGCGATTTTTGCGCCCTGCCCTGCACCCCCACGAACGCCGCTACGCCGAAGGCTTGGTTTTTTATGCTTCGCTGCTGTTTTTTGTAGGAATTCTGTTTGGCTACTACATTATGTCTCCGTTTTCTATCAATTTTCTCGCCACCTACTCCGTCAGCGACAAAGTATCCAATCTCATCGGTTTGTCATCTTATATTTCCCTGCTCAGTACGGTGGTGTTATCGTCGGGCATTATGTTTGAGTTGCCGATGTTGGTGTATTTATTGTCAAAAGCCGGTATTTTAAGCCCCGATATCATGCGCGAATACCGCCGCCATGCGGTAGTGATTATTTTGATGATCTCTGCCATTATCACGCCGCCCGATGTAATGAGTCAGATTTTGGTGTTTATTCCGGTGTATGTGCTGTACGAGGTGAGTATTTTTATTTCGGCGCGCATTGCCGCCGAGCGAATGCGTCAAGAAGCATTGGAAGAGGAGGAATTCAGGCGTTTGCAACAATAAAAAAAGCATTTCGCCTGTTTTGCAGGGAAATGCTTTGAGAAAGGGCGGTGGTCCCACCTGGGCTCGAACCAGGGACCCTCTGATTATGAGTCAGATGCTCTAACCGACTGAGCTATAGGACCGGGCAAGGAAAAACACAGATGTTAAAAACACAACTGTTGCTCACTTGCAGGCACAAAAATAAGACGAAGTTTTTTAAAAGTCTTAAATTTGCTCAAAAAAATTTAGATAATTACTGAGAAGTAAATTTATTTTTATTTAAAAAATTAATTTATAATATTTTAAGAATTAAAATTATTTTATATTTAAAAATATTTCCGATCTTTTTGCATCTGCATTACTATAAAATATATCCAACAATTCATTGATTTTATCCTGCATCTCGACACTTACTTGGAGGCTATTATGCAAGAGTACCAATTACTCACTTACGCTATTTTGTGCCTCATTATCTTTTGCGAAACCGGCTTGGTAATTACTCCTTTTCTGCCCGGAGATTCTTTGTTGTTTGCTGCCGGAGCTATTGTTGCCAAAACAGGTATTTTAAATGTGTGGCTATTAATTGCTTTACTGATTGCGGCGGCTTTTTTGGGAGATAATGTCAATTATTTTTTCGGGCGCACTTTAGGCGAGCGGGTTTTTAAAAAAGATTATTGGTTTTTGAAAAAGAAATATTTGATAGATACCCAAAAATTTTATGAAAAGCACGGCGGCACTACTATTATTTTAGCGCGCTTTGTACCCATTATCCGCACTTTTGCGCCTTTTGTGGCAGGTGTAGGAAAAATGAGCTACGGAAAATACATCACTTATTGTATTTTGGGTGCTACCCTGTGGGTGACAGGACTTACTTCGGCGGGTTATTTTTTCGGCGGTATTCCCTTTGTAAAAGAAAACTTTGAAATAGTAGTGCTGGGTATTGTGGCTACTTCTTTAATTCCGGTGATTATTCAGGCGGGAAGAAAACTGCTTTCCAAAAAATAATTTCTTTTTCTTTTTTAAAAAAACACATCAAATTTATTATAAGATGAGCTACCAGTATATCATTGCAGAAAACGATGCGCAAGGTATTTTCACGATTACCATCAATCAGGAAAAAAAACTCAATGCACTTTCCGCACCTTTGCTCGCCGAGTTGTCGCAAGCCATCGACCACGCCCGCAACGATGCCGCCGTGAAAGCCCTTATCCTCACCGGAGCGGGCAATAAAGCCTTTGTTGCCGGAGCCGATATTACCGAATTTTTGGCTTTAGATGTAGCGGGCGGCAAAGCCTTGGCACAGCGCGGGCAAGATGAGGTTTTTTCTAAAATTGAGCAATTCCCGAAACCCGTCGTGGCGGCAGTAAACGGCTTCGCCTTGGGCGGCGGCTGCGAGTTGGCGATGGCTTGTCATTTGCGTATTGCTTCGCACAACGCCAAATTCGGACAGCCCGAAGTAAAATTGGGGCTTATTCCGGGATACGGCGGCACGCAGCGTTTGGTACAGCTCATCGGCAAAGGCAAAGCGATGGAACTCTTGCTCACCGCCGATATGATAGATGCCGCCGAAGCCCTGCGCTTGGGTTTGGTAAATGCGGTGGCGGCATCTTCCGAAGAACTCTTGCCCGCCTGCAAAAAGATGTTGGAAAAAATCATTGATAAAGCCCCGATTGCTTTGGCTCAAATCATTGATAGTGTCAATGCTCACTTTGATGTGAGCCGCGATGGTTTTGCCGCCGAAGTAGCAGCCTTTGGAAAATGTTTTGGTACGGCGGATTTTAAAGAAGGCGTGACGGCTTTCTTAGAAAAACGCCCTGCGGTGTTCAAAGGCGAATAAAAGTAGTAAAAAAGCAAAGTAATTCTCCTTTAACCTGCTCTCTAATTTTTTCAAATTTGATACACAAAAAACATATTTATTTTACAAAATAATTCATCAATCCCTTACTAATTGCCAGTGTTTTGTAGTTACAAAAAAACTACTTCTCTTGAAGACCACGAAAAAGGTATTCATTCGGCAAATAGTAGGCTTCGCAATTGCATGTTTTCCAAAAATTGCTATTATAGCTACTGAATTGAGGCAGGCTGCTTCTATTTGTGTATGAGTTGGTATTTACCGTATTGGTATAATTTACATCCTCTATAAACAACTCTTGCACTTGAAGTACCTTAGTGTGTTTCTTATCTTTATTATGCTTGTACAATATTTTATTAATAGATTTAAAATATAATAAGTCATCTATTTTATCAATTGCTGCTGCGTTATTTAGTCCGTTGTTTCTAAAAACTAAAATAAATTCTTTCCCTTGCGTGGTAACTTCCGTTTTTAGAGCCTTGCGCGTGGGATTTATATGATTGTCATTGATGCTAAATGTAATTGTGGCATCGGTAGTTTCTATTTTACCTATCAATTCTCCCTTTTGTGAAAAAATTTCTTTATTTCCATTCGCACCTTGTTTTAGGATTAGATTGTGCTTTTTTATGTAATTGAATGGCAGATAATATTCAGGTGGTTTTGGAATGTACGGAAGAAAAGTAATTCCGACACTTCTATGCGCCATAGACTCCTCTATTTTAGTATTTACAAATGATCTATGCTCTTTTTTTCTAAGATTATATTTATTTTTTCCTGTTTTAGATAGATATTCGACTTTACCATCCGAATAATACAACATGGAGTCGTTATTAGCTTGATAACTTCTATAACACGCATCAATTAGCGCAAATTTTTTCTTTTTTGAGTTTGTAGAGATAGAGGCTTCTGCCAGTTCATATATACGAGGTTCGAGATGTATCGTGTCATTCCCTGATAAGTCTCTTTTTACTTTAAATTCAGATTTATACGATACATGATGAAAAAACAAAGTATCAGTTGCCGCAAGGTTATTTATATCTATTTCCTCAATCCTCCCTGCTATATTGGATTCAACGAAAAAATATTTGTTGTTTGAAATTACCTGAACAAATGGAATAGGCTCGTTATTAATATCTGTGATAATAATTTGAGAATATATATCAAATGTATAAGAAAAAAATATGAATACAATAACAAAAGAACGCATAATTTTTAATAAAATTTAATGGATAAAATTAATAAAGGAGACAGGGTTTGTCTTCCTTATTAATAAATATTAATAAATTGGAACCACTACCAATAAATCAAACCTGCATTACACTAACATCCATCGCCAAATGACCAAAATAGTATCGTTATACATTCAAAACTATATGTTCATTGGGGAAATGAATTAGTTCTATAATTGCGAATTTAATCATATTATAGAGAACGTAACACAGCATTTTATCACAATAGGTAGCACAAATATAAAAAGTATATTTTTTAAAAAAATTAGGTTAAAAAATAAAATGTATGATGCATTATCGTGCTGCTATGATGAGGTGCTTATGCCTCTTTTGTTTTAGACGCATAAGTAAAACTTCGGATCTGTTCGCTGAATTGAGTAATAGTAATTTTTTTATAATTGATTATCTATATTTTATAAAATTTTGAAACATTTGATAGGTACTTCTATCACTTGATTAAAATTAGGTTGGATTATTTGATTATTTTTTAACTTTGTACTACCTCCTATTGCAGTACGAATAGGTAGAAAAATATGTTGCAAAAAATATTATACATACTAAAAACCAAAGAAAAAATGTTAAAATCAACAATATTGATGCTTGTGAACTTGTCGTTTTCTTGTAAAAAATTTAAAAACGGAGCAATAGGTCTTTGTCAACAAACATCTACAACCCCGTGAGTATAGCGTGGTTGCAGCGCACCGAACTGCTGATAGGAGCGGAGGCGATAGCAAAATTGCAACAAGCCCGCATCATGGTGGTGGGCTTGGGCGGTATCGGCAGTTATGCCGCCGAATTTTTGGGGCGTGCCGGCGTGGGCAAGCTCATTATTGTTGATGGCGATGTGGTGGAGCAAAGCAATATCAATCGGCAACTGCCCGCTTTGCACTCTACCATCGGGCAGAGCAAAGCCGCGCTGATGGCACAACGCCTTTCCGACATCAATCCTGCCGTAGCGTTGCAGGTGCTGGAGCATTTTATTACCCCCGACGACAGCTACGATTTAGTGCCGCCCGATACGCACTATGTATTGGACTGCATCGACAGCGTAAAACCCAAACTGCGCCTCATCAAAGCCTGTGTGCAAAAGCGTATTCCCATTATCAGTGCGATGGGAGCAGGCGGCAAAACCGACCCCGCCGCCGTGCAAGTGGCGTGGCTGCACCGCACCCGCGATTGCAAATTTGCCCAGCAGGTGCGCAAAGGACTAAAACGTGAAAAAGTGCCCTTGTGGAAAGTGCTCGCCGTATATTCCGATGAGCTGCAACCCCGCGAAGCCCTCCAAATGACAGAGGGCAACCGCTACAAAAAATCTTTTATGGCACTGTTTCCTATATGCCCGCCCTTTTTGGTTTGCGTATGGCTGCCGAAGCGATACGCCGTATTTTGCAAAAAGAGGAAGCAGAGCTTAGTTAGCGGTTTCTTTTATACTAAAATCAGATAAAACCAATAAACACAGTCAATCATTTATTTTGCTGATATTTTTAGAATACAGATTTGACGGATTGAGCGGTTTTTTTATGGATAAAAACCTGTGCTTATCTGCATCCGCTAAATCTATTTTATCTGCGTTCCACATAATTGATCATACAAAAGATGAAATAACCTGAGCTTACAGACGCTGCAAATACGTAGAGAATCAAGAATTTTAGTATCAATTTTCATTCAGCGTGGCTGATATCAGCAATAATATCATTACAGAATAGAAGATTTTTACACACTGTACCATTTAGATGTTTATTTGGTATTATACCATTAAAATGGCTATTTGGCATAGTTTTATAAAGAAGTTGTTTAGAGTTTCATAAATCAGGGAATAAGCGCAGAAAAAAAGGCATAATTAAAAAAATATACTCATTTTGTTAGACCTTTGTGGTTACTAAATCATAAAAAATCAACAAGCAAGCATTCTTTTCTGTTCCTAATTTTAGTTGGAATAGTGTGTTTCAACATTTCAATAATTGGTCAAAATTAGGTTGTTGGCGCAAGGCTTGGGTGAATTTACTCCGATCTAACTGCCAATTTTTAGATATGTCTAATGTTGAATTTGATGGCAGCCATACGCCCGTGAAGCGAGGCGGGCAAGCGGTGGGGTATCAGGGACGAAAAGCCTGCAAAACAAGCAATAGCTTGTATATGTCTGATAAACAGGGGGGTATGCTGGCAATGGCGAGTCCGCAAGAAGGACAACATCACGACTTATACCAAATAGAAGCCCTTTTTAAAGAAGTGTGTGCTATGTTAAAAGAGGCAGGTATCCAGTTAGAGAGGCTGTTTTTAAATGCAGACCCCGGATTTTTTAATAAAGCCTGCGAACAGGAAGGCATCATTGCCAATGTCAAACCCAACCCTAGCAATGGTACTAACAAAAACGAAGAACCCTATCAAGGCGGAACGCACATCTTTGATGAACAGCTTTATAAAAACACGTCGGTCATTGAACACGCAAACGCTTGGATGGACAGTTTTAAAGCCCTCTTAATCCGTTTTGAAACCTCCACCCGAAATTGGACTTCGCTTTCACTAATTGCTTTTATCGCTATTTTTATTCGCAAATTGATCAAAAAAATAAACTCTAAACAACTTCTTTTTAAAAAAACACTACTGTTATGAAATACACACCCTTTTTTACTGCAATTTCGCGGCTGTTAGCTGTATTCCTCTGCTCTTTTGTGGCAATACCTCATCATCTTCATTCGCAGGGACTTTTTGACGATTTCCAGTTTATTGCGCACGATTCTGATGTTAGTGTTCCTTTGCTTGTTGCCGATTTAGAAGGAGACGGCGATGCAGATTTTATTACTGCCACTGCTTTTTTCTTGGATACAGACTATTGGTGCAATATAGTTTGGTATGAAAATTTAGGAGCAGGTGTTTTTGGTACAATGAAAGAACTGTACTCATATCAGGGAGTACCGACCATAAGTATTAGCATTGCAGATATGGATAATGACGGAGATAATGACCTCCTATATAGCAGCGACAACATCTATTGGATAGCCCAATCTGGTTCGCAAGTTTTTGAAGAACTACATTATATAGAAACGGGTACTTATTTTAAAGAATTTTTGCCCATTGATATGGATAATGATAATGATATAGATATTATGCCCGTAAATACATCAGGCGTAAATATGATATGGTTTAGAAATAATCTTTCCGATAACTGGGAATTAGAAATAAAAAACACATTGATGAATCTCGGCAATCATTATATCACGCCTTGTGATTTTGACCAAGACGGCGATGTGGATTTTACTTGTATTGCCCAAACAATGGCAGGACCTGATCTCACTTATAAAAAGTTAATCTATAAAAATAATGGTGCTGGCTCATTGCAGGGCATATATGCAGGCGGCAGTAATTATTCTTATCAAGGGCTAATTTCTACTAATGGAGATATAGATAACGATGGATATACGGATTATATTTGTTCGCATCAGAGTGATGGAAAAATAACATGGCTGCAAAATAACGGATTGGGAAATTGCAATGAAGAAGCAGTTTTATTAATAGAAGCGGGTATAAAACCTATTGCTGCTTTGAGCGATTTAGACGGCGATGAAGATTTAGATTTGTTGCTTAAATCAAATGAGAAAGGCGTGATTTGGTTTCAAAATAAAAATGAAGGTAATTTTGAATGGGTAGAGGAAATCTTTGCGGAACCATTGCAATATATACATACCGTAGATTTGGATAATGATGGAGATAAAGAAGTTATCGGTCTGTATTGGAGCGATAACAACCCACAAATCGGAAATGGTATAGTGTGGTTTGATAATCTCAATACACAGCCTTCAGTAAAAGCATTTGCGTTTTACGACCACAATGCCAACGGGATAAAAGATGAAAATGATTTTTTTGTAGATAACCAACTGTTTACAATTACTCCTGCTGCTTTGGGTTTTTATTCCAATACTGCCGGTGTGAGTCAGTTTTATTTAGAAGAGGGCAACTATACATTGCACTATAATGTTCCCGAAGCATATCATTTAAGTAGCGATTCTACTGATTATCATTTTGAGGTGCTGCCGACAAACAACGCACCTTTGTATTATTATTTTGGTATCACTCCGAATGATACATCAAAATTTTCGCTATCTGCCTTTATTACAGCGTCACCTTTAATCTGTAATAATGAGGTCGCTTATCAAATTATTGTCCGAAACCAATCTGCTTTTCCTTTAGATTCTATCCTGTTGCAATGTAATTACGCTTCAGATTTAATTTTAAGTAGTTCCCTGCCTACAACAGATTCTATTGAAAATAATCAATTGTTTTGGGATGTTTCACAATTACTACCCTTTGAAAGCAAAAGCATTATTGTGAATTTTACTGCCCCTAATTTTAATGCTATGGGGGACACCTTACAAGTTTCTGCTATTCCGTATTTTGTCAATTATGATCAAAACCCCCTTTTAATAGCTCCGAAATAATAGAGGGAAACAGCGATATATATAAAGATATTGTTGTTTGTTCCTACGACCCCAACGACAATCGATTGCAACCACAGGGCAAGGAACAGAGCATTTTACTTTATTGGATGCCTGCCTAAAATATACCATTCGCTTTCAAAATACAGGAAATTTTACCGCAAAGAAGGTAATTATACGAGATACTCTCAGCTATTTATTGGATTGGAATACCTTTGAGCCGCTTACTGCTTCTCATGAATACAGAGTGGAAAGAGATCTGAATAATGGAATTATAAATTTTATATTTGATAATATAAATTTGCCTGACAGCAGTAGCAATGACATTGAAAGTCAAGGTTTCGTGTTTTTTAAAATTTGTCCCTTGGCAGATATACCTGAACATAGTATCGTCAATAATTCCGCCGCCATCTATTTTGATGAAAACCCACCTGTTATTACTAATACCACCAATAATCATTTTGTATCCTCCATTGTAGGTTTTCATTCTTTGCCTATAAACGAGGCTACATCATCAATTCAGGTGTATTTTAACTCCATTAATAAATATATCTACATCGCAGATTTGCCACAGGAAGAAAACTATTTCTATATTTTATACAATGCTATGGGAAAAATCGTACAAAAGGGTCAGTTGGAAAAATATCAGCAGCCGTGTATAGTGGATATAGCAAACTTGCCCACAGCATCTTATTATATTGCTATATATAACAAAAGCTATACTACTGCTTATTATTCAAAAATACTGAAATTTTGATTTTTCACTAATTCAAACTAAACATCAGCGAAATTTTGCCTGCTATATTACTTTTTTCATCGGCAAAATGATAGGCTCCGTAGCGATAAAAAATACCGCCGCCTATGCCAAAATAAGCCACATTGTAAAAATTGAAACGCAATAAATTGCGCATCATCAAACCCGCTTCAAAATAGCCTTTTTCTAAGGTTTTGAAATTAACATCTTCATCTAATACATGGTTGGCGGCATTGCTGAGTGTGCCGAAGGAAATGTTTTGGGATACCTCAATTTCGGGGCGAAAATATTTGCCTTTTACCAAGCGCGTTTCAAAATTGTGGGTGATGAAAATATTGACATAGCGGTCGGATAAAAACTCAAAAGTGCGCATCGTTTGGAAAGAACGCTCTACAAAAAATGGAATGGTAATACTAAAATTGCCGCGATTGAGAAACAAATTGCTGTAAGGTACGCTGCCGTTGATATAACCGCCTTCTATGTGCAGGCGCGTAATACCCAAATATTTGGAACGCAGTGTTTGAGCAATTGCCGCTTCGTATTTGTTATAGGCATATTCGCCCTCTAATACATCTTTTAAGCCCTGTGTGTAGGTAAAATACAAAATAGGATAGGGCGTGCCCAAAGATACGCGCTGCCCGAAAGACTCAATAAAATTTTCTTTGTAAGCATAGCGCAATTGCACCGCCACATCGGTAAAGTGGAAAATATTATCCAAATCCGGCTCGCCCAAATCTGGCTGAAAGCTATAATTATAAGTCGGTATTTTGCGGTTTTGGTTGAGGCTCAGGCGAGCAGTGGCGTATTTCATCAGCCGTATTTTGGTGGCTACTTCTTTTTCTTCTATCAAATCCAAATTGGCGGTGAGGTAATTGCGCAGGTCAATAATAGACCCCGGATAAGCCAGCGTAGTGCGGCTGGCGGCGGGGCGTACATCACTGCTGTAGCGTATTTCGCTTTGATAATCACCTTTTTTGTCCCACAGCCACAATACATTGCCGGCATATTTCCACGCTTTGTCACCAAAACCATATCCGGCTGCTGCTCCTACCGTGAATCGCTTAGAAATTTCTTCGTTGGTACGCAATCTTATTCCTAAGCGATACCCTTCATAGTCGTTTTTTCGTGCCAGATAATTCAAATCCAAATCCAATTTGCCCAAAGGAAAATAACCAAAACTCAGTTTCTGTCCGATTTTTGCCCACTTATCAAATCCGAATTTTTTATTCAGTGCGCCCATTACTTCGTAGGTCTTTTGCTCTTTGGCAGTGAGAGTATCGCGGCGGTGGTGTTTCCAGTAAGTATCATCTTTTTGTGCTGCTCCTTCTTCGAGTACCAAGGTTTCCAAATCAAATTTTTTGGCATCTAATACCGATTAATCTCTACTTTGCTGATGTAGCTGCGTGCGTTGATTTTCATTCCTACTTCTTTGCGGGGATATTTTCAAAAATCACCTCAAAGCCGATTTCTGAAGGAAACCAATAGCCTTGCTCAGTTTTTTGTTGTTTTTGATTCATACGCGCATACACCAAACTTTCGTCAGAAGGCTCGGCAATGATATTTTCTACGGCGTAGCCGTTGCTGTTGATGTATAAAATTCCTTTTAAGCCGTTGAAATTTTTGCCGCGCTGTGGTTCGTAAGTGAGGATATACACCGAATCGCCACTTTGTGTAAAGAGCGTATCTTCTATATTAAAAGCGTATTGTTTGGTGCTGCCCTTGCTGATGGGACTTACATAGTCTTTATCAATGAGCGAGATAAAATCGGTGTAGAGCGTAAATGGCTTGAAGCGCGAAGGAATAATGGCAAAAGCGGGGTCGTTGAAACCCGATACTTTATTGGCAATGACGGTTTCGAGGCGGTGGTCGGGAGCAATGAAGTCGTTGCGCGATACGCTCTCCATCACGAGCAAATGTCGCTCATCGGCGATTTGGCGGGCGCGTTGCACAAATTTTTTCCACAACTTGCTCTCGCGCTTGTGCGGGTCGTTGCCGATTTCTTCGGGAGCTTTGGGGATAAAATCGTAGGTGGTTTTGCTGTAATTTTCGTAGGAGTAAGAATGTAAACGCTCTTGCGGGTCGTTGATATCTTTGTTGCGCAGCACCCTTTTTATAATCAGATTGGCGGGATTGCCGCTGGGCACAATGACGATTTCCTGCAAATTCACTTCGCCGCTTTGTAGTTTGAAATCAATTACTTTTTGGCTCAAATTAATTGTGTCTAAGCGCACTTGCAGCATATTGTAACCGATAAAACTAAAAGTGAGCAATTGTACTCCGCTTGGGATCGCAAATTCTCCGTTGATGTCGGTGCTGGTGCCCACGGTGCGTTTTTCGTCAAATACTACCGTCACAAAAGGCAACAACTCGCCCGTTTCCAAATCAGAAACCCTGCCTTTGATAGCAGTGTTGGTATTTTGAGCCTCCACAGAAAATGTGCCGCATATCGCATACAAAACAACAAAAAAGCAGAAAAAGAACTTTTCTCATATAAAATTTTTAAAAAACAGCCGTAGCACGCAATAAAGTTTGAAAATGATTTTAGATAGACTATCTGAATAAAGAAAAATTTAAGATTGGATTAAAAATTTTATTTTCCGGCAAAAAATAACCTTTATCACAAAAAATACACTCTAATGATTCGCTTGTATTTTTTTAGATATTGTATTTTTTTAAAAAATCCCCGCCAAAGTTATAATAGATATGGCAAATAAAAAGCTAAAAAAGATGTTTAATAATGATATAAAATAAAAAATGTTAAAATTTCTAAAAAAATGCGAACTTTGACCTTGTATGTTCAACATTTTATGTTGGAGTAATCTATACAAAATCAACACAAAACCCTTTTAATTTAAAAACAACAATTCATTCTAAGTATGCAAACCGACAATTCAAAAAATCGCGTTTATTTAATCCTTATCGGTTTATTATTGCTGCTCAACAGCTTTTTGTTGTATAATTATTTTAAAACAAAAGCCCAAAAAACAGAATTGAGTCAGGCATTGGCAACTGTAGAAACCGAAAAAGCAGATTTACAAAAGCAATATGATGAAACCGTGCAGATTTTAGAAACCTATAAAATCAAAAATATTGAATTAGACAGTTCTTTGCTGTCGCTGCAAAGCACCATTGAAAATCAAAAAAATGAAATTGCCAAAATATTGAGCCGCTCTGGTTCTTCCAAAAAGGAATTGGAAGAAGCACGCGGTTTGATAGCTCAACTCAAAAATAGCAGCAGCAATTATATTCAGCAATTAGAGGAATTACGCAAAGAAAATACGGCTCTCAATGAGCAACTGACCGTAAAAGAAGAAGAACGTAAAACATTGATTAGTAAGCAAGAAGAGTTGGTGCAAGAAAAAACGACCCTTACGCAGGAAAAAGAGCAATTAAATCAGGAAAAAACAAAGGTAACACAAGAAAAAGAGCAACTTTCGCAGCGATTTAACCGCGCCGCTGTATTAGATGCCGAAAATGTGAAAGCCGTAGCCGTGAAATATCGCAACAGTGGCAAAGAAGTGGAAACCAAAAATACCAAAAAAGCCGAGCGTATCAAAGTATGCTTTGACTTGTTGCCCAATAAAGCCGCCGATGCCGGGCAAAAAGCGGTTTATTTGCGTATTTTAAGCCCCGAAGGTACAGTAGTTGCCGTTCAATCTTTAGGCTCGGGTACTTTTAAACTCGCCGAAAGCGGTCAGGAGCAGCAATACACCGCCAAGGGTTTGTTGGATTATAACCAAAGCCGCGAAAATTATTGTTTATTTTGGGAACAAGATATGCAATATGACGAAGGAACTTATAGTGCCGAAATTTATCACGAAGGTTTTAAAATTGGTTCTACTACTTTTGAACTCAAAGACGGATTGTTTTAAATAAAAAAACAGGATTTCAGCGAATAAGTAGTGTAGAGCGTCTATTCAAAGATAATATTTTATATCAAAACTTTGCCCGAATAGTCGCTATTTTGGCAAAGTTTTTCTTTTTATTAGAGCAGATGACAGAAAAAATAAAAAAATTAGATATGCTGGCATTTGCCGCCCACCCCGACGACACCGAACTCGCTTGTTGCGGCGTATTGATGGCAGAAATCGCTGCCGGTAAAAAAGTAGGCGTAGCCGATCTGACGCGCGGCGAGTTGGGTACGCGCGGCACAGCAGCCCTGCGCGATATAGAAGCCGCCGAAGCCGCTCGCATTGTGGGTTTGCATGTGCGCGAAAATCTGCAACTTG
This sequence comes from Sphingobacteriales bacterium, assembly GCA_016711285.1. Lineage (NCBI taxonomy): Bacteria > Pseudomonadati > Bacteroidota > Sphingobacteriia > Sphingobacteriales > Sphingobacteriales bacterium. The sequence goes on along the minus strand of JADJTG010000014.1, from coordinate 435,020 downwards.
CCGACGGTTATTTTGAAAATACCGCCGACAATCGCCGCGTACTCATACAAGTGCTGCGCCGCTATCGTCCCGATATAGTACTCGCCAACGCCCTCAGCGACCGCCACCCCGACCATCGGCGCGGTGCACAAATAGTGGCAGATGCCTGTTTTTTTTCGGGTTTGCCCAAAATACCTACTTTTGATGCAAACGGCACACCACAAGCACCCTGGCGACCGCGTTTGGTATTGCATTATATTCAGGATTATTGGATAAAACCTGAAGTTGTTGTAGATATTTCGCCGTTTATGGAGCGAAAAATGCTGGCAATTCGCGCTTTTAAATCACAATTTTATGACCCTGCCTCCGGCGAACCGGAAACTTATATTTCTTCTCCGCAGTTCTTGGAAAATATCATTACCCGCGGTCGTGAACACGGACGCTCTTGTAATTTTGAGTATGCCGAAGGGTTTAATGTAACAAAAATAATGGGCGTAAAAAGCGTTTTTGATGTATATTAAGTCATTTTTTTGATATTTTATGTTAAAAAACAACCTTGAATAATGGCGGGCTAAACTAAATAATATATTTTTACGTTGAAGAAGATCATCATTAAAACGCAACGCCATTTAAAATAAAAAAAATTATGTCCGCCTATACTTATCCTATTCAGGAAGAAAATAATATATCCTTAGAGGCTTCTATCGGTACGATAATATTGCATAGTTTACTTTTGCTGACTTTCTTTTTTTTGTATTTGAGTTCTGAAACAAAATTGAAAGATGAACAGAAAAAAGACGAACAATTGATAACATTACAATTGCTTTCGTCTGGTGGCGGTAAAGGAATGGAAGGTGTAGTTACACAACCCGGTCAGGAGGGCAGCCGTGCCGACAATATCGGTTTTTCTGCTGCTGCCCCTGCCGCGAGCAGCAGTAATAGTGCCTCCAAACCCGCTGGAGCAAAACCCACCGCCTCCTCGGGCAAGGATAATATTCTGAACAGCGATGCCGATGAAGAAAGCCCCGTTATCAAAGGCGGCAACTCCGCTAAAAACAAACCCAAAGTAAGCGATAATAAATCGAATACCACGCGCCCTGCAAAAAACAACAACAATACATCAGCCTCTACCAATAATAATACGTCTAATAAACCACAGCAAATAGACAGTCGTTCGCTCTTCAGCAGCCGCAATGGTCAAAATACCGCAGGAAACGGCAACGGAAACAGCAACAGCGATGTAGATGCAGCAATGCGCGGCGGTGGCACTTCTAACCAAGGCGGTGGCATTGGAGCTAATAATCGTCCTTCCGGTGGCACAGGCAGCGACTATTATTCCGGCAAAGGTGTGAAAGTAGCTTTGGGCGGCAGAAAATTGGTGAGTATTCCGAATATCAACGACAATTCGCAGGTGGAGGGTATCGTAAATGTACTGATAAAAGTGGATAGAAGCGGCAAAGTATTGTCGGCGGAATATGTAACAAAAGGATCTTCTAAATCGGCAACTGTGCTGAAAGATAAAGCCTTAGATGCAGCCCGAAAAGCAAAATTTACACCCCTGGCAGATGCCCCCGAAATTCAAACAGGAACCATTACTTTTACATTTATGGTACAGTAATTTTTTAATGTTATTTATTATTCAGTTTTTTTATTACCTGAATAGTAAGTTCTAATATTAGTATGGGTTTGTTTTAGGTAAATTATAAAACAGCCGGAAAATCTATTGAAAAAACTCCCGCACTTGAATCATATATAGTGGTTTTTGTCGCAATCACCCACCATTTTATATACTTCTATTTTTTATAAAAAAGAAATATAAAGCAGTAAAATATACTTTATCCACTCCCGAAAAATGGACTATCCATTTGTCTGTTGAATAGTACCCCTGAAAAATTCTTAAATAAAATTAACATATTGCAGCAGCAACCACTGTATAAGCTATTGCGTATTTAAATTAAAATATTTTATTTATGAAACATCTATTTTATATCACAGGCGTAATTATCGCTTTTGTATGTCATTGTTCGGTTGCTTATGGCCAGGTTTCGGTGGGTGTGCACACGGGCATCAACAGCAGCAAAATGTTTATTAGAAGCGATGATGACCCGCAGACGGTTGAAAACACTTATTGGAAAACACGTTTTATGGTGGGTATTCCGATAGAAATTGCATTAAGCAAGCATTGGGCATTGCAGCCGGAGTTGAATTATGTGCAAAAAGGCTGGAATTTTAATGCCATGGATACTTTGGGTAATCATGCGGAGATAGACCTTCGCTTTGATTACTTAGAGTTGCCCCTTTTATTAAAATATACAAAACAATGGAAAAAAACACATTTCTATGCCTTTGGCGGTCCCTATTTTTCCTACACTAACCATATCAGAGCAAGTTTGAGTTCTGTTCTCGGAAATCCATCAGAGACAATAAAACCTAAGGATATTCATTTTTCTTCGTATGATGTAGGTTTTTATGCGGGGGTGGGTATCGGCAGAAAAATAGGTATCGGTACGTTGTCGGCAGAAATACGTTATGGACACAGTATTGCCAACATTATGCAGAAAGAATATTCAGACGGTACAAGCATGATGAACAGAAATTTTCAATTTTTAGTTTCTTATCGTATTCCTTTAGGGGTGGGTGTTTTTAAGAAAAACAATAAACAATAAATACTTTTTTTGAAGATTTTTGTATAACAGATATACTCAAATTCATTATCAATAATCAACAAAAACACAATAAAAAACGGTCAAAAAGTGGTTTTACCTTTTGACCGTTTTTTTATTTACAGTTCCTCGCTTTGTATGGCTTTAACGCAACAAAGTCACATTGCCGCGCATTACTTTTTTGTCTTCCTCTCCAAAATATTTGTATTCGGCTACATATACATACACTTCCATTTCCTGTGGCTCGCCATGGAAAGTGCCGTCCCAATAATCATCTAAACTATTGGTTTCAAATACTTTATTTCCCCAACGATTATATATCATCCAGTGAATTTCTACTACATTTTGGTGTATGGGGTGAAATACATCATTGATATTATCACCGTTGGGCGAAAAACCACTCGGGAAGAATAAATGCTGGTTGTCGTTTACAATTACTGTTACAGTTGCATCATCGGTGCAATTGTCGCCATCGCTACCCTGTACTAAAAAGGTGGTTGTAGCGTCCATTGTTACACTGATATTGGTGCCTGTGCCCAGCGAATTTCCGTTGGCATCAAACCATTCGTAGTCGTTAGCTCCGGCGGCACTCAGAATAATGGTTTCGCCGGCATTGACAATGTTGTTGGAGGCAGTGGCTGTCACTGTTGGCAGTGGCGTAATGGTGAGCGTCTGCGTAGCAGTATCAGCCGGACAATCAGGATTCTCATCTTCTACCACATACGACAAAACAAAATTGCCCGAAATATTATTGGGGTCTAAGATGCCGCTATTGATAGAGATTTGGTTACTGTTGATGAGCCAGTATCCGTTGGAATTGTCGGTGGTAAGTGCCGACAAATCAAAGGTGCTGCCCGCACAAAAAGCCGGTGGCGGCGTAAAAGCAGCAAAGGCATTGCAAGCGCAATCTTCTACAGTAAAAGTAACACTTTCGCTCACATTGCCACATTCAGCATTGATAACGGTATAAGTAAGTATAATGTCGGTGCCTTCTGCTACCCCGAAAGCATCTAATACTGTGCCGTTCAGCGTGCCTGCTGTACTGCTCCATGAGCCGCTGTTGTCATTTCCTGTCAAATACAACTGGCTCAAATCAAAGGTAGTATTGTTGCCACTGTTGCAAATGCTGCGCGGGTCGCTGTCTATGGCAATACCGGAACTTGCTACAACTTCCAAAGGCTGCATTTGTGCTATCGGCGGGCAATTGGACAAATCTACCGTGTAAGTAAAATTATAATTTCCGTCTAAACCTTCGGGGTCAAATTGTGTGCCGCCGATGATATTGCTGTTTCCGGCAGTGGTCGTCCACACGCCGCCCGCCGGACTTACGACATAATCGCCCAGATTAAACAAACCCTGCTCACTGCAAATAGGCGAAGGGAAAGGATTTAATATTACTTCTGAAGGGCATTGGGCGCAATTAATAATCAGCACTGAAATTTGTGTATTTGCCGAGCCGCAAATGCCTACTGCGGGCAAGGTATAGCGCAAAGTAATTTCGGTAATTGAAGTATCTATGCCATCAATATCCAAAATGTGAGAGGTGGCATCTAAATAACCCTGCAAACCCGGAGTCAGCACCGACCACGTTCCGCCTGCATCGCCCAATACCAAAGTATCCAATAGAATTTGGGTGTTGCCGTCTGCCGCATCGTTACACAAAATCTGTACATCTGTAACGACACTCGCATCGGGGTCGTTGAATACAATCAGTGGGGTAGTTCCGCTGAGTTCGGCACAGCCTCCCGCTGCCGGAATGGTATAAAAAATATCATAAGTGCCGTCTAAACCACTCAAATCAAAATTTTGCGGGTCGCTGATGAGGTTTGACGGATAGTTGTCGGTAGCCGGAAAAATTTCCCAAAAACCATTGGTAGCGACTCCGGTGGGCAGTTGTTGGGTTAAATCAATCGGGTCTTGGTCGTTGCAAAAACTCGGCAAATTTTCCAATAAAGGCGGGTCGCAACTGATTTCGCAGTTGATAGGAATTTCTACGTCAATGGTTGTTGTTTCACAAGAGCCGTTGGCGGGGGTGGTATAAAACAAAGTTACTTCTGTATCACTCACATTTGCAATACTCAATACATTGTTATTATCTATCGCACCTGCCGAACTTTGCCAAGTGCCGCCTTCATCGCCCAAAAGAATTAAATCCAAATCCAGCACGGAATTGCTGCTGTCGGGGTGGCTGCACAAAGAGCCGGGTACATTGCCAAAAAATGCTGTTGCGGGGCTATAAATATGAAAATCAATGGTGTCGGCAGCATCGGGGCAACTGCCCAAACCTTCTACGGAGTAGATAATTTGCATCACTTCATTTTCATTAGAGTTTGCCAATAGACTATTGACATTAAATGCCTGCGGGTTGGTAATAGAAGCACCGAAAGGTAAAATATACCACGAGCCGCCGTTGGTTGTACTGCCCGCCACTAATTGCTGGGTTAAATTAACGGGAGTATCATTGGTACAGAAAGTAGTATTAAAAGGAGTAAGTGCCACTTGTGGAGCCACGCCGATACCCACCGATATAGAAGTAGCACAATTATCATCAAGTGCATATATCAGTGTAAGTCCATTTACACCACTGATTCCGCTTACATCTAATACATTTCCGTTTAAATATGCTTCATATCCGGCATCGTCAACACTCCATGTACCTGTATTATCCGTACCTACCGCCAAAAGATTCTGCAAATTTAAAATGCTGCTTGGTGCTACATTACACAAAGGTGTAGTGAGCGGATTGAGTTGCGGTGCGGTGATGATTTCCATTTCTATGGTATCGCTCAATACAGGACAATTCGGAATACCGGTTAAAGTATATACTAATTCGTAAGTACCTGCATCTAAGCCACTTATATCAAAAGCCGAAGGAACGATAATTTGTGTATTGGCGGGCAATAAAGTCCACGCACCGCCCACCGTTCCGTTGATTTGCGTATTTAAGTTGATAGTGCCTACGCTGTTGCAAACAGGAGCATCAAAAGGCAATAAATCGGCGGTAGCTGTACATTCGCCAGTAGGCTCGCAATTATAAGGCACCCCATACGAAACCGCACAACTCATTGCATCTAAGGGATATTCAGTGTTGATGATATTGAATATTACTTGTCCGTCACCATCTGCATCTTCAGTATAAATAACGGGTTGTTGTAGTTCATATACATTTCCGCATTGCACCACTGCCGCCGATACCGTACAGCCATCGGCAGAATTAGAAATATCTAAAATTACATCGCCATCGGCTGCCGGATAACGTGTGATGCTCACCGTATCGCTGTTATATGGAACGGTGGGATTTTCAGCACAATAAACATTAAAAACAAAAGTCAGGGTTTCGGAAGCACAGCCGTTAATGGCAGGCGGCTGAAAATTGAGCTGGTTGGTAGTCGATACTACCGTTCCATTCTCATCTACCCACTCTACTGCAGCCAAATTAGTGTTGCTATTGAGTTGTGCCTGTAAATCAATTGCTTCGTTGTCGCATAAAATGGTGTCGCCGACAATAGCAGTTATTTCAGGGCAGTCTATTACCACCGGATTACAAGGAATGGTGAAAGGTAAAGTTGCGGAACAATCTAAATTTACACCATTCGCCAAAGTATTTACCACCACAATATTCACCGAACTGTCGCCTGCCTGCGTCACCGTAATCGGATTTTGAGAAGTAATACTGAAATAATTGCTGCAATTTTCTACTTCGGTTGTCAGCATACAGTCGCTGTTGCTCAGTATGGTGTTGAGGTCGGAAAGTTGTGCTATATCGTAGGAAAATACTTGAATACTATCTGTAAAGAAAGGTGTAGCAGGGTCGGTGGTGCAATATGCCGTTAAATAATAAGTGGTAAAATTATTGCCGTTGCAATTACTTTGGTTGCCGGCATTGATATTCATCGCACTTACATTTAGGGTAGCTGTTGTTCCCAAAATTGCACCACTTGCATCAATCCACTCCAAAGAAGCTAAATTCGCCGGATTATTGATGTTTGCCGATAGGATAACATCGCTGTTTTCGCAGGCGTGAGTGAGATTATCCAGAGTAATGATGGGGCACTGCGGCAAATTGCAGGTTAAGGTGGTATCTATATCAATAATACAGTTTGCTCCGTTGGAAACAGCAATTGTGTTCTGTATGGAAAAAGTGGCTGTCCAACTGCCGTCAGTACCCACCGCCACAGGATTAGTCCCGCTTATTGCAAAATTATTGCAAGTGCTCACTGCCTCCACGCTGCACCCTTCGGGCGAGGGCACAAAACTGATATATTAATCTTGTGGTATCGGGAAAAATACCATTTGAGTAGTGAGCACATCACTCGGCACAACAGCACCTTCGCAATATAGTTCGGCGGTGAGAGGGAGGATAAGCGGATCACAACCACTTACGGTTTCTGTCCAACTCAGTGTAAGAGTATTGCTCAATAGCTGTCCTTGCGCATTGAGCCAACGCACAGAATCGGGTGTCAATGCACCGGTGGGCGTGTCCAGCACCATATTCACTGTTATACTTTCTCCGCTACAAGCTACGCTGTCACTTGGGAACACCAAAGCATCAATGGTAGGGCAAGGCGCGGCAGGACAACTGTAATTTACATCAACTTGTATGGTATCACAGTTAAAAACTACTGCTCCCGACGATTCAAAATATACAGAATAGCTTACGGTGCCGCTTTCTCCGGCAGCTACCGAAACAGGCACACTGCTGATAGCCTGAATGCCGTAATTATCGCAGGAACTGCTCACAGACGGCGGCGCACAGTTTCCTTCGGTGATGGTCAATAAATCATTATCTACATCGGGCGCAATATAATAGGTGAGCGTTGCCGCCAAAATGGGCGAAGAACCAGCGCATTGCAAACCGGCATAAACACTAAGCGTATCTATTTCACAGCCGTTTTTGTCATACAATAAATTATAGGCGGCATCATTTACGATTTCGTTGCTCAGAGCCGCATTGCTGTACCAGCGAATGGTGTCATTGGCAGGAATTTGGTTTTGCGGGTCGCTGAATACCATTTGACTATTATATATCGTTAAATCCACATTGCCTGTATTTTCGCAAATTTGTGCTGTAAGCGATTGTACAGTTGCCGTGGGACAAGAGGCTGCCGGACAACTGTACGGAACAGTTACGCTGACGGTATCGCAGGTAAAAACAGCACCGCCGCCAAAATCATACACATAGCTGACGGCATAAGTGACGCTGCTATTTTCTCCGGCAGCTACCGTCACAGGCACGGGCGTAAGAGCTTCTATCACATAATTATCACAATTGGAAGTTAAAGAAGGCGGCGTACAATTGCCTTGTGTTTCAGTCCAATTGGCGGCAGTAGGCGAAGGAAAAACATAAAAAGTCCAGATGTCGGAAGGTATAGGACTGCTGTTGGTACATTGCACTCCGGCATATACCGAAACGGTATCTATTTCGCAGCCATTGCCGTTATAATTAAGAAAAAAGTTGAGTGGGTCGGAAATTTCTTGTGTCAAAACACTGTTCTGATACCAGCGCACAGTATCATTTACCGGAATTTGTTGGTCGGGATCGCTGATGATGATTAAATTTTCGTAGTTGCTTAAATTGACATTTGTTGTTTGACAAATATTAGCAGTACGCACCGCTTGGCTGGCAGTGGGGCAATTTTCAGAAGGGCAGGCATAATTAACCGCCACATTTTGTGAAAAACAATTTAAACCAGCGTCATCATCATACGTTACCGTGAAGTTTGCTGTTCCGCTTTGCCCTGCCAGTACATCGGTCGGCACATCGGCAGAAGGCGTAATAACATAGTGCGGGCAAGTAGAAGTGAGCGTAGGCGGTACTCCGCAAACGCCATCAACAGCTGTCACTAAACTATTGGAGAAGGGTGGGTAAATGCTGATAGTCAAAGTTCCTGCGGCGATGGGCGTATTTCCGGTGCATTGCAATCCGGCGTATAAAGTAATGGTTTGAGGATTACAGCCATCACCGCTATAAATAGCTTGATAAGTTCCTTCATCAATAGGTACACTCAAAGCGGCATCACTATACCAAGCAAAGGGGTCGGCAGGTACTTGATTATCGGGGTCGTCATAAACAACATTATTTTCTATGGTATTGAAATCAATGCTGTTGGCGGTGGCACAAAAATCTTCGGTAGCGGCTGCAGGAACGGAAACGGTGGGACAATTCTGGACAATCACACAATTGAAGTTTCCGTTTATCGTATTGGTACAAGAAGAAAAATCATCATTTTGCACGGTAAAACTGACAGCACTGTTATCGCCGTTGGTGGAGGAGGTTTGAGAATTAGCCCCTACAATACTAAAATTAGGGCAATCGGGTGTTGCAGTGACAGTGCAACCATTCGGGCTTAGGTTTAAAGTAGCAGTCGGCTGCGGGTAAATGCTGATAGTCAAAGTTCCTGCGGAGATGGGCGTATTTGCTGTACATTGCAATCCGGCATACAAAGTAATGCTTTGAGGATTACAGCCATCACCGTTATAAATAGCTTGATAAGTTCCTTCATCAATAGGTACACTCAAAGCGGCATCACTATACCAAGCAAAGGGTCGGCAGGTACTTGATTATCGGGGTCGTCATAAACAACATTATTTTCTATGGTATTGAAATCAATGCTGTTGGCGGTGGCACAAAATCTTCGGTAGCGGCTGCAGGAACGGAAACAGTGGGACAATTCTGGACAATCACACAATTGAAGTTTCCGTTTATCGTATTGGTACAAGAAGAAAAATCATCATTTTGCACGGTAAAACTGACCGCACTGTTATCGCCGTTGGTGGAGGTGGTTTGAGAATTAGCCCCTACAATACTAAAATTAGGGCAATCGGGTGTTGCAGTGACAGTGCAACCATTCGAACTTAAGTTTAAAGTAGCAGTCGGCTGCGGATACACCATTACAGATACTACATCAGCATTATAAATGACCGTAGGTGCTGTATTGCAATACAAATCAAAAGTATAGTTAAAAGATATGCCGTCACAGCCAATTACGTTGGGAGCAGGAGCCGTTCCTGTAAAATTTGTTCCACTCTGTGTAAGCGTAATAGTATTGCCTGCTCCATCAGTCAAATCTAAATGATGAAAGTTCGTCAGTGTTGAAATAGTTGCACTAAATGAAATAGAACCATTTTCGCACACTTGGGCAGTTGCGTTAGAGGCGTTAATTACAGGACAGGAGCAATCTTCTACTGTTATTTCTACCGTTGCAGACACATTGGTACAAGGAGCAACGGCGGAAGTAGTCGTAAAAGTAAAGGTGTAGTTGCCGGGAGTTACACCAAAGAAATCAAATAAAGCACCTGCATTCGCTGCTCCCGAATTATCGGTATCTGCCCAAGTGCCTGCCGGAACGGGTGTGCCTAATAAAGTATTCAGGTTTAAACCCGTAGTGCCTCCACCGTTGCAAACAGTGGCAGTGGGTGTAGTTACATTTACTTGCGGTGCTTCGTTAATAGCGACTTGTACTTGAGAAGTAGCATCAGTAACACAACTGCCACTGATAGTATAAGTAAAAGTATAATTCCCCGCACTTACATTATTGGGATTAAATGTTCCGGCTGCTGCTGAAAAACCACTTGCGGGCGTAGGTGATGCCGTCCAAGTTCCTCCCACACTTTCACCTGTGATATTATCTGCTAAAATAATATCCGTAGTGCTATTATTACATGCATTTAAAATGCCGTCTGTTCCGGCAGTTTGAGAAGCAGCAACAGCGACTTGAATTTCAAATTGCGTTTCGCAACCCGCCGGTACTGCACCCAAAATAGTATATCTTACTATAAAAGTACCCGTAGCACCATTGGCATTGAAAGTACTTCCGATAATGGAGGCAGCCGTTCCGGTAGGTGATACGATGCTCCAAGTGCCGCTCGTAGTGGTGGAAATAGTAGTAGCTAAAGCCAAGGTACCATCGGCGCAAATATCGTTAAAAGGCTCTAATATATCTACAATAGGGCAGGCGCAGTCATTAACTGTAAGTGTCATACTGACAGGCTTTGTGCTACACACCCCTGAAGGAGTAAACGTAAAAACGTAATTGCCCGCAGTAGCTCCGACAAAGGATACCGCATCTGGGTTGCTCAAGTTGATGGCAGAAGCACCCGAAGTCTGCGACCAAGTTCCGACAGTTCCGACAGGCTGTACATAGCTGCTCATAAAAAAGTTGTTTACTGTATTGCAAACGTCAGGTGGAGAGCCCAAAGTAGGCGCATCTACGGCAGTGATATTAACCTCAGTAAAGCATTGAGAATTTGTGTTATTGACAGAGTAATATCGAATCGTACCCACACCATTCGAAAATAAATTCGGATTATAAATTCCGGTCAGGTTGCCGCCTCCGGGTTCGGTAGGATTAACGACACCTGTTCCATACCAAGCTCCGCCGGCAGGTGTTGCCGTGAGCGTAATATTTCCCGCGTCTTCACAAACTTCTGTAGGGGCATTAATGACAATACTGCTCTGGTCTATTACTTCAATGGTTACGGTGCCGCCACAAGCACTGCAAGTACCCGAAAAACCTTCGTAAGTGTAATTCAAAGTAAAAGTGCCGACCCCTGTTCCGCCCGGGTGGGTATCTCCAGCACTCGGATTTACATCTAATAAATAATCACCGGCTGCATTTTGGTAGATATTAGGATTGCCGCTAAATCCTATCAATGAATTATTGTTGGGTGTAGTGACCAAATTAGATAAAATTACATTAACTGTATTATCACTCAGGCATACCGGCTCAGGGGTATTGAGTACAATCGTCGGATAAATATTTACATTGACAGCAAGGCGCGCGCTTTCGCAAGTGCCGTCATCATAAGCGGCGTATAGCGGCAATACATAAGGTACTATTCCGCTATTCAACTGACTGATAATGCTCGCTGATTGACCATTGAGCCACGATAAAATATTGGGATTTTCGCCACTGAAAGGAAGCGGTGAGCCACCGGTAGCAGCAGCATACCACACAATATCGCCACCAACCGCAGGAATATAAGCACCCGGATCTTGGCAAATGTTAAAAGTATTACTTGCGCTCAAACATACCAAAGCCGATTCGGGACTGTCGGGTACAGGCGGCGCATCAGGAAAATTGATAATCAGAGTATCTTTTACTTCTATCGGACACGAAGGCGGATAATTGACACTTGCCGTAATATAAAAGGTTTGTGGGCTGCCCGTAGTTTTGCTAAAAGTGTGCGTAGTAATATTATCGGCTTCGCCTATTGAGGTGTTGCCATCTCCAAAATCCCAATCTGTGCTGCTATAAACACCACAGGCATCATGTGTAAAAGTATAACTCATTTCCGTACAACTCACAATGGTTTCGTTATCGTGTATGATAGTGGTTCGCTGCGCATTGATACAACTCTCTTGTCCGGGATTAGGAGCACCCGGAGTTTCCAAAGCTGTTTGGTCTATTTGTGCCGTTTGATAGCCGCCGCCACTGCAATCTGTGGCATAAAAAGTTAAGCCGCTGGCACTGCCTGCACCCATAAAAGTACCGCCACTGGCATCACCCCAACTGATGGCACTTACCACGTTGCCCGAAGTGTCTAATACCTGTGCCATATCCCCTGCATTGCGCAATTCTACCAAACTTTCAGCACCTGCATCAGTGGCTTGTGCTTCAGTACCATAGGTGCAATCAGGCGGGGCGGGCAAATTAGGGTTTGCCAACATATAGCTGTACGGAAAAGATAAAATAAAATCGCTGGCATCGGTATCCAAACCTGCACTTGTTCCCAACATAATAAAAGTACCGCAAGGCACACAACTCGTTATATCGTTGTGCGGAAAGCGTAAATGTCCGAAAGCAATACCTTGTCCGGTTACACAATTAGTTTGTCCGCCATTATCGTCATAAATATAGCCGCCAATATCCATATATCCGCAACCCGAAGGGCAATTTACCAAAAGTTCTACAATATCCTCTCCGGTGGCTTGCATATTAATTACTTCATTTACTACAAGTTGTTGGGCAGAGAGCTGATGAAAAGAAAATATTATAGATACACAAAATAAAAATAGCAGGCGGCGCATCATCATAAAAAAATATATTTTAAAAGATAGGTTAAACACAATAAAGAATGGATACGAATATTTTGTAGAAAAAAACATTATCTGCGATATTATCACAGATACGTTCACTGTACGAAATGTTGATAAAACGAGCAAATATACGGTTTTTAATTATGGTATAAATGTCACTTTTTTGCATCATTACAAAATAGGAACTATTGATACGGATTAACGGACAAGGCATAATGCCACAAAGACTCAAATACAGCATCGGCGAGGGGCTGCGGCGTGGCGGGCGGAGTAGTTTGTATCCAAATGCTCTGCATACCCAAGTGTCTGGCAAATTGCAAATCGCGGAGGCTGTCGCCCACCATTGTGCTTTCTTCAAAGCGTATCGCCGGAAATTCGCGCTGTGCCAGCAAAGCCATTCCTATGTGGGGTTTTCGCAGTGCGGCGGTATCATTTTCGGCAAGGGCGGTAGCGGCATACACCGCATCTATCCGCACGCCGTTTTCCAGCAATTGGACACACATTCGCTCGTGAATATCATCAAGAGCCGCCTGACTCATCAGCCCTTTGCCCACACCCTGCTGATTGGTGACAACAATAATGCGCGGAAAAACCCAAGACAAACGTTGCAAAGCGGCGATGGTTTTTTCATAAAAATGAAATTCATTCCAGCTATGTACATAATATTGTGGCGGTTCTTTATTAATAACTCCATCGCGGTCAAGAAAAAGCGTGCGGGCATCATTGTTGTCTGTGCTGTGTGTCATTTATCGCAATTATAAATAAAGTTTTTCAGGGACATTTTTTTGATGCGAAAATAAAAAATAAAAATACAAAAATAAATTGTTATATGATTGTTCTTCAATAAAATAGATGTATGTAAAATGTATTAAATATAAAAAAATGTTATTTAAAAGTAAATTGCATTAAAGGTTTCAATAATAGTTTGCTCCGAAATGCAGCAATCCCATTGCGCTTTTCCCAATTTCTCCAACAAACAAAAATTGAAATACCCGTTTTTATTTTTTTTATCATTTTTCAATAAATCCAACAACTCGGTTTGGGCTGTTGCAGGCAGCGTGTATGTGCCAAACCGTTCCGAAATTTGCTGTTCGAGAGCGTGGCGCACCTCGGGCGAAAACTTCAACACGCGCTCCGATAAATACAACGCTCCGCGCATACCCGCTGCCACTGCTTCGCCGTGTAGCAGAGGGTCGGTATCGTGGCGCAACGAATAACTTTCAAGGGCGTGTCCAAAAGTATGTCCGAAATTGAGGCACTTACGCAATCCTTTTTCAAAAGGGTCGCGCTCCACAATGTTTTGCTTGATTTGTAGCGATTGCGGCAATATATAATCAATGTTTTTTTTCCAATCGCTGTGCAATAAAAAATCTAATTGCTGCGATGACGCAATCAGGGCGTGTTTCAGCATTTCGGCATATCCGTTTTGCCAATGTTTTTCAGGAAGCGTTTGCAAAAATTGTGTGTCAATACACACCGCCTGCGGATTTTGAAACAAGCCGATACTGTTTTTTATGCCGCCGAAATCAATGCCGGTTTTGCCGCCGATAGAGGCATCAGTTTGAGCCAGTAGGCTAGTGGGGATTTGAATAAACCGGATGCCTCGCTTATAAGTAGCTGCTGCAAATGCTCCCAAATCGCCAACTACGCCGCCACCGAGCAGTAGCAGCAAAGCCGAGCGGTCGGCGTGGTGCTGTAATAAATTTTCCCACACGATACGGCAGCTATCCAAAATTTTGTGTGCTTCGCCGGCGGGCATTACGATTACTTGGGCTTGCGGCAAAAGGGCTTGCAGGCGCGGAAAACAATGTTGATGCGTATGTGTGTCGCAGAGACAAAACACCGCAGTTGCCGTATGGAGGGCGAGCAAAGGCGGCAGCGTGTCGGCGATATTGCCGAAATACACCGAATAATCGGCGAGGGCGAGATGACTAATGGGGGGCGGGCGGCGCATTTTTTTTAGGCGGAATGGCTGTTGTCGAAAAATAGTTGTTGCACACTCCACGCTTGAGGCGGGGCGGCAAAATAGGTTTTGGTTTGTGCCCACACGCGCTCAAATAATTCCGAGCGGCGATAATTTTCCAAATCGGCGGCATTGCGCCAATGGCTGTAAGTAAAAAAAACAGTCGGCTCTTGAACATCTTGTAAAATGCTCAGGTGAATACAACCTTCAAAACCCTGAATAAGTGGCTTTGCCTGCTGCATCAACGCTAAAAAATCGGCGATGTCGGCAGCGCGAAACTGCATTTTTACAATTCTTGTCAGCATATAATATAAAATTTTAATACTCGGATTTTGAATGTAAATTAGGGATTTATTTGAAAAAACGAAAACAGCATCGTTTTGTAATATAAAATATCAGATTTTTAAATGCTTACAGATATGTGTTTTTAAGAATCATCTTCATTTTTTATACTAATCATCAATATTTTTATTAAAAAAATTAACAGCTTATCAGTAGTTTTGAGCCGCTATAATAAGCAAGAGTAATTGTTTTAATTTTTTTAATACGTTGAATCTCAAGGTTGTACATCTGTTATACAGTGGTTTGAGCGGAACAGCTTCGGTGGTATTTGCGATGATAGAAGCCGACACTGAGCGGCGCACAAACTGGCATATTATTTTTTATGGTATAGAGGATTTGAGTTTTGCATATCGGCAAAAATGCGAAGCCCTACATATTTCGTATCATTTTTTTAAGAAAGAAAAAATTGGTACTATTGACAGCAGCACGCAACAAAAAATATTCCAGACGCTGCAACAATTGCGTCCCTCGGTGTTGATGTTTCATGGCTCGGCTGTTTTTTTTGCTGCCGCTTGGTATCGCCGCCGCCACGCACCTTGCAAGCTGATAGGGGTGGAGCATCAAGCCAACGACCTCAAAAGGCGCAGCGACTGGTTTATTACTTTGATGATGTTGGCATTGAGCGATGCCGCCGTTTTTTTGAGCCGCGAACACGCCGACAATGTAGCGAAGCGTTTTCCGCGTTTGTATCGCAAATGCCGCACCGCCATTATTCCCAATGGAATTAATACCGATTTTTTTAAACCCGCCGCTTTGCTGTCTGCCCTTGTGCCGCCGCCGATAGTGTTGGGTATGCAGTGCCGCCTCACTTCGCTCAAAGATATTCCTACTATTTTCAAGGCTTTGCTGCTGCTGCGCAATGAAAACTACTACCCGCAGTTGCAGTTTCGTTTGGCGGGCGATGGCGATATGCGCGAAAGTTGGCAGCAAATGGCGGCAGACTGGGGCATCGGCGACAAGGTGGTATTTGAGGGGCTGCTGAATGAGGAGCAACTGCTGGTATTTTTGCAAAACCTCAGCATTTATGTACATTCCACCTTCGGCGAAACGATGAGCATTGCAATTATGCAAGCGCAGGCGGTGGCATTGCCCATAGTGGCGAGCCGCGTAAAAGGTGTCAGTAATGCCCTCAGCGAAGGCGAAACGGCTTTGTTGTTTGAACTGGGCAATGCCGCAGATTTAGCACAACAAATAGATCGTTTGGTAAAAAACGCAACTTTGCGCCGCACGCTCGGCGACCAAGCCCGCCGTCATGCCGAAATTCATCTTTCCTCCCAACAAATGCTGGCGGCATATCGGCATTTAATGAACGAATTATAAGTAAATAATTTTTTTAAAAAAAACTACTTTTTTATCGCATCAAAGTAATATTTCCTTTGCGGATTTCGGGTCTGCCGCGCGGCAATACGGCTTCCACCAAATACACATATACGTCCATTTCTTGCGGCTCGCCTTT
This sequence comes from Sphingobacteriales bacterium, assembly GCA_016711285.1. Taxonomy (NCBI): domain Bacteria; kingdom Pseudomonadati; phylum Bacteroidota; class Sphingobacteriia; order Sphingobacteriales; species Sphingobacteriales bacterium. The sequence goes on along the minus strand of JADJTG010000014.1, from coordinate 418,578 downwards.
ATAAGTGCCGTCCCAGCCTGTTTCTAAATTGTCGGTTTCAAAAACTTTTTCACCCCAACGGTTAAAAATTTTCAATACCACACTTTCCAAACCGTAGCCCTGCATTTTGAGCGTATCGTTGAGCATATCGCCATTGGGACTAAAAGCATTTGGCACCCCCAAAGCATATTCATCGCTTACATACAAAGTATCGCAAAAAATATCTTCACATACACTGCCTGCTACATTTACTTTTAAGCACACTACATTGATGCCCACTTGTGTAAATTTATGAATTGGGCTGACTTGTACGGAGGTGTCGCCATCGCCAAAGTCCCAAAAAAAGATACCGTTGGCGGGAGTGCTTTTGTTGGTAAATTGTACTTCCTGATTGACATAAGCCGTATCGGGTACAAAAGTGAAAAAAGCAACCGGCGTAGGCGACACCAACAGTGATTGTTGTACGGTATCGGCGATATTGCAGGTGGTGGAGTCAATGGCGATGAGCTGAATGTTGTAAGTGCCTTCGTTTTCAAAAAAATGACTCACACTTTTTCCTTCCGCACTGCCGCCATCGCTGAAAGTCCACAAATATTGTTGCGCATCGTCCTGAGCAGTAAAAGTGGCATTGTAAGGAGCGCAGCCTTCAGTGGGCGACAAAAACGAAGCATCTGCCATCGGATTTTCGGGAATGGTGAAAGTATAAGCGGCTTCATCGCTGTTGAAACACGGAAAATCGGTGTTGATAACCAGCGAAGCGGTATAAGTGCCAGCCTCTGTGTAGGTATGAGCAGTGGAGTCGCGCTCAAAAGAAAAATTGCCGTCGCCGAAAGTCCAGTAAAGGGTAGGGTAAGAAGAAAGCGAATCCTGAGTGACAGATAAATTATCAAAATTTACGGTATAAGGGTCGCACTTCGCAGGCAACTGATAGCTAAAATCCGTTTGTATAACTTGCGAGCTGTCGGGTACAAATACTTGAGTGGTGATGGTGTCTGCAATGTTGCAAGCATTGGAATCAACGGCAATGAGTGTTACCAAAAAAGTATCGATACTGTTGTAAATATGGGTAGGTGCAACTTCGGTGGAGGTAGTGCCATCGCCCAAATCCCAGAAAAACTGCTGTCCGCGATTGCTCAGATTTTGAAACTGCACCGTAAAAGGCACACAGCCCGTAGGTTGTGGATTGACAAGTGCGGCGGCGTATATGATGTTAGGGTCAAAATTGATTTTTACTGCTCCCAAATTGCAGTTGTCGGAATTGTTGGTAACAGACCACGAGCCGGCAGTGGTCGGAAAATTATCCGTACCCGAACAGCCTGCACATACTGCCTGATAAATGATGCCTTCTTTATTAAAACGGCTCGTGCCGCCATCTACATGCTCGCCACTGCCACTGCCGCCGAAATAAGAGCCATAGAGGAGGTTTTTTGCATTTTCGTCTAACGAAATAAAATACATATCGCTGCCATCGGTGCTGTTTTGTGTGGCATCGCCGGAAAGCGGCATTCCTTGTGTAGTGCCTGTTTCGGGATTGTGGAATATATTGACCTCGCCGCCCCAGCCCGACACATATATCCGCAGACATTCATCTACCAAAAAAGCCGTAGGCGAAATATTGACATCAGTGCTGTTGCTGCTGCCGAAAGTGGTAGAAAAAAGTGTAGCAGTGAGGTTGGTGTTGAATTTATGAATAAATTGTTTGGCATTGGTGTTGCTGAAAACCGAACCGTAAGTGGAGGTTACCTGATAGCTGCCGCGCGTTTGACCAACCGTATAAATATTGTCTTCCTTATCAATTTCTACAAAATAAGCTTGGTCGTAAGCAGTAGTACCCAGAAAAGTGGAATTTAGTAAATTATTGCCATTGCCCGACAGCCGCACCAAAAAACCATCGGCTTGTCCGCCGTTGAAATTGGTATCAAATCCGCTGCTCATCGGAAAATTGCTGCTGCGCGTGCCGCCGCTCACATATACCGAGCCGTCATCGCCGATTTTTAAACCATAAGCAGCATCATCTTCGCTGCCACCCAGATAAGTGCACCACAACAAAGCACTTGCATCTGCATTGAACGCCGCCACTACCGCATCTTGCGCACCGCTTTTATTGCTTTGAAAGGAAAAAGGAGACGTAGGCAAATTATTGGAATTGCTGCAAGTGGCGATATAAATACGATTGTTGGCATCTACGATCACTTCGCCGCGCGAGCGGTCGCCGTAATTATATTCCAAACTCGTAGTGCCGGTGCTGTTCATACCATCGCGGTTGTTGCCGCCAAAGAGCGTAGAACCCACCAAATTATCGCCGTCTTCGCTGAAGATACTGATAAAAATATCGCTTCCCTGCGGATAATCGTAGCCGCCGTTTCCGAAAAAATCCTCAAAAATGGTAACAGGTGCGCCCGCATTAAAAGAAGCGTCATAAGCGGTGGCGGTGGTCGGAAAATTGTTGCTGCCGCTGGTGCCAAATACCACCAACTGCTCATTGTTGTTCACAATTAAGCTATGCGGCATTTCGCCTTCGCTGCCGCCCAAGTAAGTAGAGTACAAAAGCACCGAGCCATCGGAACTGAATTTGGAAATAGCCACATCAAAGCGGTCGCCGCCGGCATCGTTGGCACTGAGGTCGTAAGCACCGACAGTAGTGGGGTAGCCCGCCCCGAAAGCGATACCGCCTGCATACAAATCGCCATCGGCATCGTAGGTGGCGGTGAAGCCCCAGTTGTCGGCAACAGAGCCGGTAAAAGAAGAAAAAATAACTTGCGGGTCAATCACCAAAGGAAATTTTTTGTTGTATTTGCCCGCTATTTCAAAATTTACCACATTGCCGCGCAGCACAAAAGCACAGGGAACTTGTTTTTTTTCTCCTTTGATAACCTGATAAGCGACAGGCTCTTGCTCCACGATTTCATTCACCGAAGTCGTAATTTTGAGTTTGCCGTTTTCAATGCAAATATTGTCTATACCTTCATACAAAAGCTGAATATCGCGAAAATCGCCGCCTTTTTCTACGATAAAATCGTATTTAAGACCAGCACTGTTATTGTTGAAATAAATTTTTGCCTGAATATTTGGATATAAACGCTGATAAGCAACCTGCTCAAACAACGGAACACGGGTTGCCCAGTTTTCTTTGTTGTTTCCTTTAAAATAATTGTGATAAGTCGTCAGCGGCTGCTCTCCCTGAATATTGTTGCTGTTGCTGCCCAAAAAATGAAGGCGGTAGGCGTGTCCTTTTTGGGGTAAGGACTGATGCACAGGAGCGTGCATATCCACTGCCTCCATAAAATTAAATGTCCAACGATTTTTTTCTATAAATAAAGCCCCCTGCGGCACATCGGCGCGATACAGAATATCCGACCGCCATTGTCCTTGATTGGCAACAAAACAGGAAGTAGCAGCACTTGTATCCCAATTTCCCAACAACAAGATTTTCAAGCACCACAAGCAACAATATAGTAATAAATAACGGTGTAATTTATGGGCGTGCATGGAAGAATGAGTAGAGTAAAACAGTATTTTTTTAGATAACTAACGACAGAAATTTTTTTTTGGTATAAAAATAGTTGATTATAAATGAAATAAATAACCGTACTATTATTTTTTTACCTTTTGCGAAGTTACTGCTTTTTTGATACACCACAGTAGGCTTTTGTTGCACATCGCTCAGATGATTTAATATTTTTAACATTTTATTCAAATAATGATATTGTCATAAATCTGTTTTCATTCCGAAAATAATGTAACTTTGTCCTATTATTTTTTTAACATCAACATTTCTTAAAAAAGACATAGAAAAAAATTTTACTGAGTGCCTTGTGTTTTTGCTCAGGTATTGCCGCTTTCGGTCAGTGCAACGAGTTGTTTATTTCGGAGTATGTAGAGGGATATGGCAACAACCGCGCCTTGGAAATTTACAATCCCACCGCCAATCCGGTTGATTTGTCGCAATATTCCGTAGGGCGTTTCAGCAATGGTGCTACCGCTTTTACAGGTATTGCTATTCCGGCGGCTACTTTGGCTCCATATTCGGCATACACTATTGTACTTGATAAGCGCGATGCAGCCGGAACCGGTCTGGAAACTCCCATTTGGAACGGTTATCAAGCAATTGATGCCTGCTTAGACGAACTCACCAACGAGCCGATTCTTGATTCCAATGGCGATACCGTTTATTGTGTGCAATACGATACTTCCGGCGCACCTATCGTAGGTACGGTTTATACTGATTGGTTGGATTTGGAAGGCAGAGGCGATGCCTTTGTATGTCCGGTATATAATACCAACAATGCTATGTATTTTAATGGTGATGATGCCGTAGCTTTAATAAAAGGTACTACCGTAAATAACGATGGCAGCAACCTGTTAGATGTAGTGGGCGTAATCGGAATAGACCCGGGAGAGCAATGGGAAACTGCCGATGGCGTATGGCTCACCAAAGACAAAACTTTGCGCCGCAAAGACAATGTACAAAAAGGAAAACTGTATGTGGCATCAATAGGTGACAACTTCACTGGCGATGAATGGGAAATCTGGGACAAAAATACTTTCACAGGCTTGGGCGAACACGGCTGCACCTGCGACCCTAACTACACCGGTATTGACAATTTCACGAATATCGGCATTGCCATGAACCCGAATCCTGCAATGGACTTCGTGAACATCAGTGCGCCACAAATGATGCTTTCCGTACAGATTATCGGCACCAACGGGCAAGTAGTGATGAACCAAATACTCCATACACAACAGGCGCGTTTGGCATTGAACGATTTGAGTGCGGCTTTATATGTAATAAAAATTAATTTGGAAGACGGCAGAACTGCCACTCAAAAATTATTAGTGCGTTAATCGTTTTTTTTCTTGTTTATAAAAAAATGCGGCTGCCAACGACTCCGAGCGTTCAGCCGCATTTTTTATTACTTTTCTTCCAACTCTATATATTTCATATTCAGCAGATTGAAACCGTTGTCGGGCAATCTTTTTATTTTTTTGGATAAAAAACGCAATACTTCATCATAAAATAAAGGCACTACGGGAGCTTCATATACAATTAAACTATCCATTTTGCGATACAGGCGGCGGCGTATTGTATCGTTGGCTGCTTGCAGGGCTTGTTCGTACAAGGCATCAAAAGCGGCATTGTGAAAGCGGGTATAATTGGGCGGTGCGGGGTTTTTGCTGTAAAAAACGCTCATAAATGTTTCTTCATCGGGATAATCGCCAATCCACGAGGCGCGGAAAAAATTGCTTTCGCCTTTCGCCATTTTTTCGCGCAGATGGGCGGGCGGCAACAATTCAATATGGGTGGTGATACCCACATTAGCCCATTGTTTTTGCATATACACGCACAAATCGGCGTAAGAGGAAGTTGTTTCCAAAGTAATAGGTGGCACTTTGCCGCTGATTGCAGCATCGCGCACCAATTTTTTGGCACGCTCTGGCTGGTAGGTGTAGCCGCTCAACGTGCTGTCGTAGGCGGCGGTGGCATGCGGCAAAAAACCCTGCTCGGCGGCTCTGCCCACCTGATTGCGCAACACGCGCAGCATTTCGCGGCGGTCGATAGCGTAGTTGAGAGCCTGTCGCACCGCACGGATTTGTAGGGGGGAGTGGCTGCCGCTGTCCATTTTTATTCCTAAATATTCGGTGTTGAAATATGGCACGCGGCGCAGCAGAATTTTTTCTTTCCAGCGTTCCTGCAAATTGCCTTCGGGCGTGAGCAATTCATCTTTATAAGAAGCATCAATACCCGACAAATAATCCAAATCGCCTTCAATAAAGCGCAGATAAGCTGTTTTTTTGCTTTCGGTAAAAGAAAAACGAACAGCATCTATATGAGGTAGTGGTATTCCTGCTTTATCTTTTTCCCAGTAATCTTTATTTTTGAGCAAAATCAATGCTTCGTTTTCTTTCCACGCCCTGAAAGCAAATGCGCCGCTGCCAATAGGGTGATGGCGAAAATCTTTGCCGAAATATTGTACAGCTTTTTCGGAAACAATGGAGCAATATTGCATGGTGAGTATGCCTAAGATGGGGCGGAAGGGCTGCAGCAGGCGCAACTGAAAAGTGCTGTCGTTGAGAGCAGTAAAGGGCGCGATGCTGTCTGTTTTTCCGTTGAATACCCACGCACCCGGGGCGGCGAGTTCGGGGCTGATGAGCCGCTTGAAACTGAACACTACATCGTGGGCGGTGAGTACGCGCTCTTCGTCGCTGCCAAAAGCGGGGCAATCGTGAAAACGCACATCGCGGCGCAGGTGGAAGGTGTAAGTGCGCCCGTCTTCGCTGATGTCCCAGCTTTTTGCCACACAGGGTTGCACTTGCGCGTACTCGTCTAATTGCACCAAACCATTGAATACTTGCAGGGCGATATTCATGGTGTTGAGGTCTTTGGCAAAAGCGGGATCTAAGGAATATACGGCAGACGACAAATTCAGGCGAAACACTTTTTGGGGCAGTGGCTTGGCAGGCGCAGCAGGGCGGCACGCCGCAAAAAAAACAGTGAGCAAGCCCGTTGTAATACAAAAACAAAAAAAACGCCCGTACATTATTTTAAGATAGTACATAAAAAGTGTTGATGAAAAAGAGCTAAGTGCCTGACAGTTATATATTTAGATGCTTCGCGGCTTGACAAAGATAGCGTATTTTATCGCCCATATATTCAATAGAATTGCCATTGTTGTTCATTGCCCATATTATCTCCGTATCACCATCATTCAAAATAAAAATGCCGTGTATGATTATACATTATCACAATTATCACATTATGGGCAGTCCCGATCCCTACTACAATGATGATGTCCGTTTTTGTATCTCAAATATACAAGCATTTTTTGGGGAGATAATTTTTCTTTGCTACGCACCACACAAATTTTGTGTGCTGTCGTAAAAAAATAAAACGGCGTAAATTGTAAATGGTATTTGTTTATTCATAAAAAAAACAACAGCAAAATATACACAAACGCGTTGTACTCAGGGTATAAAAATAAATATTTTAAAACAGTGTTAAAAAAATAGAAAGATGAATAAAAACTTTTATTTCAAAACACTGTTTAGCAAGGAAAGTATTCCAATTCATCATTGTATTATCGTTTATTGAATGACTGCTTCCAAAGTCGCCATTATCGGCTCCGGTTTTTCTGCTTTATCTGCTGCCTGCTATTTGGCAAAAGCAGGATATACTGTGGAAATTTTTGAAAAAAACACACAATTCGGAGGGCGGGCGCGGCAGTTGAAAAAAGATGGCTTTACATTTGACATAGGACCCACTTTTTATTGGATGCCTGATGTATTTGATGACTTTTTTGCCGATTTTAGCAAAAAAACTTCAGATTATTACCAACTTCACCGCCTCAATCCTTCTTATGAAGTGTATTTCGGCGAGGGTGAGCAAATCCGTATTGCCGACAACCTGCCGGAGATTCAGGCAACTTTTGAAGCGAAAGAAAAAGGAAGCGCAGCCCGTTTGCAGCGGTTCTTGAGTCAGGCAAAAGACAATTATGATATTGCCATCAAAGATTTGGTGTATCAGCCCGGTGAGCATCTTTTTGAAATCATCAATACCAAAACTGCCGCAAAATTGGGGCTTTTTGTGCGCAGTGTTCAGGGGCAGGTGCGCTCGCAATTCCGTCATGAGCAATTAAGGAAGGTGTTGGAATTTCCGGTACTTTTTCTCGGCGCAAAACCCTCCGATACGCCCGCTTTTTACAATTTTATGAATTACGCCGACTTTGTGCTGGGCACTTGGCATCCGCAGGGTGGTATGTATCAGGTGGTAGAGGCTTTGTTGGCGTTGGCGCGTTCTTTGGGTGTAGTATTGCACGCAGATGCACCCGTTTCCAAAATAGCAACACAAAACCGCCGCGCGCTTGGTATTGAAAGTCAGGGGCATTTTTATCCTTGCGATATTGTATTGAGCGGAGCCGATTATCATCATACCGAACAATTATTGCCCGCCGATTTGCGGCAATATTCGGAGCAATATTGGAACAAAAGAACCTTTGCGCCTTCGGCTTTGCTGTTTTTTGTGGGATTTAGTGAAAAATTGCAAAATGTGGCGCATCATACCTTGTTTTTTGATACCGATTTTGAGGCGCACGCCGCCTGTATTTACGATACACCTGCCCCGCCTTCCGAGCCTCTGTTTTATGCGAGTTTTCCGAGTAAAAGCGATGCCACTTGTGCGCCGCCGCATCAAGAAGCAGGTATTTTTTTGATACCCTTAGCTCCTGCACTTCCCGATTCGGAGGCTTTGAGGCAGCAATATTTTGACAAAATAATGGAACGCCTGCAAGAAAAAACACAACAAAATGTACGCGACCTGATTTTGTTCAGCCAGTCGTATGGAGTCAATGATTTTGTACAGGATTATCATTCCTACAAAGGCAATGCTTACGGATTGGCGAATACTTTGTTGCAAACACATTTTTTACGACCAAAATTAAAAAGCAAAAAAGTAGAGAACCTATATTTTACCGGACAACTCACCGTGCCCGGACCAGGCGTGCCGCCAAGTTTGATTTCTGGAAAAATAGTCAGCGACCTTATTTGTAAATACCATGAAATCTTTGTTTGATACCTCCGGCTTGCAATGCTGTAAATTAGTGACACACACCTACAGCACCTCTTTTTCGTTGGGCATACGGCTGCTGCACCCCGATGTGCGTCCGGCTATTTATGCTATTTATGGTTTTGTGCGCTATGCCGACGAAATTGTGGATACTTTTTTGGAATACGAGCAGGCAACTTTGTTGGAAGAATTTGTGCAGGATTATCACAAAGCATTAGAGCGTGGTATCAGCCTCAATCCCATTCTCAATACATTTCAGGCAGTGGTGCAACAATACGGCTTATATCATTTGGTTGATTCTTTTTTGGAAAGTATGCGCATGGATTTGTATAAAAATGATTACCAAAGCAGTGAGGAATATGAGCGATATATTTACGGCTCGGCTGATGTGGTAGGGCTGATGTGTTTGAAGGCTTTTGTAAAAGGTGATGAGACTGCTTACCAACAGCTGCGTCCCTATGCGATGCGCTTGGGGTCGGCATTTCAGAAGGTGAATTTTTTGCGCGACATCAAAGATGATTACGAAATGCTGAGTCGTTCTTATTTTCCGAATTTACAACAAAACCAATTAGATGAACATAACAAAGCCGACATTATTCGCGATATAGAAAATGATTTTAAAGAAGCCTACAAAGGCATTATAAGATTGCCGGCGGAGGCGCGTTTGGGCGTATATGTGGCATATCGTTATTATTTAAAATTGCTGTATCAATTACAAAAAAAGCCTGCCCAACAAATCCTGCGGCAACGTGTTCGCGTTTCCAATCCCCATAAAATGCTCATTTTGTGCCATTCTTATTTGCGCTATAAAGCCAATTTTTTGTAACTTTAAACTTCTGTTTTTTTTTGAGTTGTAACCGAATTTTACATATATGATGGAGTATCTTCTTTATTTTTTTGTCACGTTGTTCACCTTTGTTGTGATGGAAGGCATTATTTGGTGTACGCATAAATATGTGATGCACGGTTTTTTGTGGTATTTGCACGAAGAACAACACAAACTCGGCTATCCGCCTATTTTTGAAAAAAATGATGCTTTTTTTATCATTTTCGCCATACCCAGTATTGTGTTGTTTTATTATGGCGTGCAGCCTTCGCTCAATTATTTGTTTTTTATCGGGCTTGGTATTTTGTGCTATGGCGCAGCTTATTTTTTAGTGCATGATGTGTTGATTCATCAGCGTTTCAAATGGTTTAAACGAATAAAAAACCCTTATTTGATTGGCTTGCGCAAAGCACACAAAGTGCATCATAAGCATTTGGATAAAGAAGACGGCGAATGTTTTGGTATGCTGAATGTGCCGCGCAAATATTTCAAACAAGCGCAGGGGATTTCGTGATAATGAAAGCATTTACCTACCTCGCCATTGATATAGCCTGTATTGTATTTCCGCTGCTGTTCAGTTTTCACCCGAAGTTTCCTTTTTATCGCCATTGGCGGCAGTTTTTTGCGGCAAATATGGCAGTGGCACTGTTTTTTTTGCTATGGGATATGCTTTTTACATACTTAGGTGTGTGGGGGTTTAATCCTGATTATTTGCTGGGTTGGTATGTATTCAATTTGCCCTTGGAAGAGGTGCTTTTTTTTGTATGTATTCCCTTATGCCTGTGTGTTCAGCTACTATGCCATCAGTCGCTTTGTGCCGATGCGTGCCGAATATTCGTGGCATCGTTGGGTGACAGCGGCTCTGTTGCTCATTACAGTGTTCGGGGCGATTCTATATTTTCCTAAACTTTACACCACGTCCACCTGTGTTTTGGTGGCTTTGCTGTTGTGGTGGGTATGGCGGCAACGCATCAATATGGGTGGTGTTTATCTGGCGTATTTGTTTGTATTTCCGTTTTTTCTGGCGAGCAACGGTATGCTCACCGGCTCCGGCTTGGAGGCTCCTGTCGTGTGGTACAACGATGTCGAAAACATCGGATTACGGCTGCGCACCATTCCCATAGAAGATACACTTTATGGTTTTTTAATGATAGCCCTGAATATTTTGCTGAGTTTTTATGATCATCTGAAAAAATAGAAAAATGTGAGATATTTAAAGAATCATTGCGTTGAAATTGCTGGAAGAATGTTTTTTTTATCATTTTATTGCTCCCCCCACAATACGCGCACTGCTCCCGAAGCATCGCTAAAAAACACTAAAAAATCGCTGCCACCTTCTTTGATACGGTGCTTTTTGCAAATTTGTTCGTTGGTGAGCGGCGCATTTTTTACAATAATATTCGCCTGTTGTATTGCCTGATTTTGTAATAGTTGCGGCAGTTCTTTATAAGTAAGGTGCATTTTTACATGCAAAACAATGCCCATAAAACCCTCCACCGGCGTTTCGCTGCTGTAAAGGTGCGTAAAAGGCGCAATTTTATGAATACCGTAGTGCCGTGCAATACCTCCGAAGTCGCCGCTTTTCATCAGTGCGGGAGCCGGAATATATGCAAATGCCGACAATTCACCGTAGGGCGGCGGCTCGTTGTTTCTCCATTGCAAAGGCACTTGTTTTCCTTCTAATGCCACCGCCCGCAAGCGTAGGGGAGTAGCAGCCTTGTCGTTTTGTTCAAAATCCAGCACAAACAGCAACTCGCGCACTTCCTGCTTCCATTGTATAATATGCACTTCGCAGGTGTGGGGCAGCAAAGAGAGTGCCTGTGAAATATCTAAAAAAGGGGCGGTTTTGAGCAACAAACGGCGGCAGCGTTGTTGCAATACAGGTAGCAGTAGCGGCACATTCGGCGAGCAATGCCGCAAATCCACCACGCGCTTGCCGGTATCATTGCGGCGGGCGGGGTCTAAATAAATACAATCCCATTGCAAAGAAGGGTGGGTTGTGAGAAAATCCTCTAAAGTGCTGTGATGTACGCCGATATGCGGAGTATTTAATATCGTTTTATTATACTCCAGCAATTCGCACAAAAAAGCATCTTGCTCTACATAATCAATATGGCTTGCTGTTTGCGCGGCATAATAAGCATCAATGCCCATACCGCCACTGCCGTCCAATACTTTTCCGTACAGCAAAGCACTTTTATAAGCTGCTGCTTTTTCGGAAGAGGCTTGCTCTGCCGATACTTTTTTAGGAAAAAGCAATTGCAGGTTTTCTGCCCAAGTTGGGAATTTTGCGGCAAATTTTTGTCGCAAATGAATCTGTTCGGCGATGAGTTGTTTGTGCGGCTGCATTTGCAGGGCAGCACTTAACAGGAGTTGGTGCGGCTCGGCGTGGCGATATTCTGCAATCAGGGGCAGCACTTGGCATAAGTCGGCGATGCTTGTCATTTATTTTGCTATCCAAGAGAGGAGGGCAAAAGTAAGCAAAAATACCGCTACATTTGTAGCGCAACACAACAAACGTTTATATTCAGCATCGTGTTCAATACATTTGGTACTCTTTTTCGCATCACTACTTTTGGCGAGTCGCACGGCGCGGGCATCGGTGTGGTGATAGACGGCTGTCCGGCGGGTTTGTATATAGATACAGATTTTTTGCAAGCCGAACTCAACCGCCGCCGCCCTGCTCAATCGGCATTGGTGAGCCAACGCAAAGAAAGCGACCGTTTTCAGATATTGGCAGGGATATATGAAGGAAAAAGTACGGGCGCGCCGCTTGCTTTTTTTATCGCCAACGAAAACGCCCGCCCGCAAGACTACGAACATCTGCAAGCGGCTTTTCGTCCTTCGCACGCCGATTTTACCTATCAGCACAAATATGGCATACGCGACCCGCGCGGCGGCGGACGCTCCTCTGCCCGCGAAACGGCGGCGCGTGTGCTGGGTGGTGCTGTTGCCAAATTATTGCTGAAAAATGCGGGTGTAGAGATAGCGGCGTGGGTGGCACAAGTGGGGGCATTGCACTACAATTTGAACGATGATTTGTGTTTGCCGCAGTCGGCTTCGGTGTGGCGCGATGCGCAGGGGCGGTGGAAGATGGGGGTGTTCAGGGCGGCAATAGCAAGTAATGCGGTGCGTTGCCCCGATGCGGAGCAGGCGGCGGCAATGGAGGCACTGATACGCGAAGTGCGCAAAGCGGGCGATACAGTGGGCGGGGTGGTGCAGTGTTTGGCGGCAAATGTTCCGGCAGGTTGGGGCGAGCCGATGTATGATAAGTTACAGGCGCGTTTGGCGGCGGCGATGTTGGGTATTCACGCAGTGAAAGGCTTTGATTATGGCAGCGGCTTTGCAGGGGCAGCGATGCGCGGCTCGCAACACAACGATATATTTGAAATGAAAGAAGGGCGGGTAACCACGCACAGCAATTTTTCGGGCGGGGTGCAAGGTGGTATCAGCAATGGGGCGGAGTTGCATTTTCGGGTGGCATTTAAGCCGGTGGCTACGCTGATGCGCCCGCAGCCCACTGTGAATACGGCGGGCGAAGCGATAATATTGGAGGGCAAAGGTAGGCACGACCCTTGTGTGTTGCCGCGAGCCGTGCCGGTGGTAGAGGCAATGACGGCGTTGGTATTGGCAGATTTTTATTTGCTGGCGAAACGGCAGTAGGTTTTTATACCAAAATAATTTTTACTGCTGTATATAGCAAAAAGACGAAACACAGATGAAACGGATTCAACAGATAATCGCCGATTTTTTATCGGTGAAAATTCGCTCAATTCGTTAAATCTGTGTTCAAAGATATAGCATTTCAGCAGTAAGATACGCAAGGTACACCTGCTTTTTATCTGATGTTAGTATAAAAATAATTGCTCTATTTTTTCTTTACTCTTTCTTTAAGTAACGCTCAACTTTTCAACAGTTTTTTGGCTTGCTCAATCCATTGTTCGTGTTCGGCTTTTTCGGTAATACCTTTTTCTTTCTTCTCTAATTCATTCCATTGCTGCTTTTTCATTTTTATTAAAGCATCTAAGGTCGTAATTCCGATTTCTTTCAGATAGGTATCATACACTTTTCCGATGCCTTTGATGTCGATGATTTGCAGCGTTTTGGGCTGTTTTGGTTTTGCCGTTTTGGGTTGGGTGGCTTGTTCGGTGGGTGGTGCGGCGGCGAGTTGTGTTCTTTTTTCGCGGTGAGCAGCGGCGCGGCGCACTTTTTCGGCGGCGGGCGGTGTTACGTCTGCTTCGGGGGCATTTTGCCAAGTGCCTCCTGCTTGTGTCTTTTTATCATTTACCGTAATCTCCAAATCTGCCAGCGCATTCATATAATAAATGTAGCCTTCGTATGCCGAAGAGTAGGGACTGAAATACTCATTGACAGTAGTGCCGCCCCAGGGTTTGGTGCAGATATAATAAAAGTGGTCGGAGGTTTGCAGCTTGCCCCACACGTGCAATAAATCCTGATCGCCGGAGGCTTTTACATCATACTCCATACTGTACAATTTGGTAAGGGCTTCGTCTTGCATGGCGTTGCCGTTCCACGAGGAGAGGTCGCGCTGGGCATCAGACCACGAAATGGGGTACAAAATATCATAAATGCCTTTTACACGGTAGTCGCTTGCCACTTCCGACACGGTTTTAAAATCCACATTGCCGTATTTGAGGGCGTGGCGCGGCAGCCACAGCAAGAAATCAAAAATACCGGTTTCTTTTTTCAGATGCTCGCCGATGGTTTCGTAATCCATAAAAATATTCACCACATCGCCTTGCGCTTCGGCGAGCCATTGGGCATATTTTTCGGCGGTGAGTGGGTGGTGCTGCCATTGGGTATCACAAAAACGGAAGCAAATATCGTCCGTGAGTTTGTGGTTGCGCAGGAGCAGCTTCACTTTTTCGGCTCCGGGAGCTTTGTAGAGCATATTCGGATTTCTGCCGTTCAGGTGCCAATCTACGCCTTCGGTGAGCACACCCACATAGCCCAAATCTTCGGCGAGGTTGGAGATACGGTTGGCATAAATAAGTTCGGTATTGCGCAGCACTTTGGGTTTGATGCCGAAATGCTCCATCATTTTATTTTCGTGCAATTTAATTTGGCGCACAAATTCATCAACGGAATACTCCGAAGCCAAAGAATGGTAGTACGTTTCGGCGCAGAGGTCAACGCCGCCACTCGCCACCAATTTTTTAAAAGACTCCAGCACATCGGGGCGGTGGTTTTCCATTTGCTCAATAAGAGTGCCGCTCAACGACAGCGAAAAACGAAATGCTCCGCCGTGTTCTTCAATCATCTGCAACATACGCTCGTTGAGGGGCAGGTAGCAGGTTTCGGAAACGACATCTAAATAATGTTTATTCAGATGGTCGTCTTCATAAAAATGGTCGTAGCCAATATCAAAAAAAGTATAAGGTTTGAGGCGATTGGGTTGGTGGGCACGAAAATGAAAACAAATGGAAGCCATAATAGCAGCGCAACTTTTTGTGGTTGAAATATGAATAGATAAAAGACGCTTTAAAAATAGGTGTTTTTTTATAAAATGCAATCGGTATCAAAAAATATTAAAAATTTAATGTGCCGAAATCTACTTGTCCTTGGGTGGCAGGCTGTTTTTGATGTTCAATTACCGTTCAAAATGGTGTATTAAGATGCAGCGTTGTTCTTTTTTAACAAGAAAATCTTTTTTATCCATCGTGCAGGATAGAGTATATAAAGAATACATGTAATTTTGTGGCAGTATGTCGCTTTAATTTGTTAATGCAGTATGGATACACAAAAAATAGAATTAGAAATTGACCGCCTTTCTCAAAGCCTTACGCAAATGCAGTCGTATGCGGTGGTATTGAGCGAAGTGGAAGGCAGGCGGCGTTTGCCGGTGGTCATTGGGGCTGCCGAAGCCCAGTCTATTGCTATGTCAATGGAAAAAATGTCGCCTTCGCGCCCTTTAACACACGACCTGATGAAAAATGTATTGCAGGAGTTTGGGATAGAACTCAAAGAAGTAATTATCAATAATTTGTTAGACGGCGTTTTTTACGCTCAATTGGTATGCAAAACCAACAATACCTTGCATTATATTGATTCGCGCACTTCCGATGCCTTGGCGTTGGCGGTTCGTTTTCGTTGTCCTATTTATACCTACGAGTCTATTTTGGAGTCGGCGGGTATTACCTTAGAAGGTCAGGGTATGGCAGAAGAAGCCCGCCCTGCCGCAGAAAGCAACCCGCGCAGCAGCATCGACGAGTCGCGTTTGGAGAGCCTCTCCGAAGACCGCCTGCAAGAACTCTTGGAAAAATACCTCAATGAAGAAGCCTACGAGCAAGCCGCCCGTGTGCGCGACGAACTCCACCGCCGCAAAGACGACCGTTGAGTATTTTTTTTACGACATTCAATACAAAATCCGCTAACTACAACTCCGGCACAGGCGCACTGCACCGGAGTTTTTTTTATCGTTTTTTTTAAAAAAACAGACTGTTTTTGCCGAACTGCCGACAATGCCGAGTCATAAAAAAACCTTTTTTTTCATTATTATACTACTAAGGGCTACAAATGCAAAATAAATAGCTATCTTTTGCCTTAAATTATAACATTTTATTTTTTTTAGTATATTATGATGGATATTTTACGCGGTTTTTTGGGCATTGGTGTGCTCACTGCTATTTGCTACTTATTCAGCAACAATCGCCGAGCCATTGACTGGAAATTGGTAGGAGTGGGATTAACGATGCAGTTGATTTTTGCTTTGCTGATTTTGAAAGTGGGTTTTGTACACGATATATTTGATTTTCTTTCGCGGACTTTCGTGAAGCTGATAGATGTATCGCATGCCGGCACCGACTTTTTGTTTGGCGAAATGGCGAAAGTAAAAGAACCTTGGCTGTATGTGTTTGCTATTCAGGTATTGCCGAGTATTATTTTCTTTTCGGCTTTGTCGTCTTTGCTGTATTATTTGGGCGTATTGCAAAAAATTGTATATTTCTTTGCGTGGCTCTTGAGCAAAACGATGAATCAGATTTCAGGCTCCGAGTCGGTATCTACTGCCGCCAATATCTTTTTGGGACAAACAGAAGCCCCTTTGATGATACGCCCTTATCTGAGTGCGCTCACACGCTCCGAAGTATTGTGCATTATGGTAGGCGGTATGGCAAATACTGCGGGCAGCGTATTGGCGGCGTATGTGGGTTTTTTGGGCGGTGCCGACCCCGCTTCGCGCAATTTTTTCGCCCTGCACATGTTGTCGCAATCTATTATGTCGGCACCCGCAGCCATTGTTGCTGCCAAAATATTATATCCCCAAACCGACAATGAGCAGGTGAATAAAGACCTGAGCATTTCAAAAGAAAAAATAGGCAACAACGTATTAGATGCCATTGCCAACGGCACCACAGACGGCTTGAAATTGGCGGTAAATGTGGCGGCGATGCTCATTGTATTTATTGCACTGATGGCGGTACTGAACTACTCAATGGAAAAAATCGGCTACTGGACACACCTCAACGACTGGATAGCTGCTATATCCGATGGTCGCTATCAGGTATTTAATCTCAAAACCATTTTCGGCTATCTGTTTGCTCCTTTGGCGTGGCTTATCGGGGTCAATAGTGTAGATATTTTATCAATGGGGCAGCTCTTGGGCGAAAAAACCATCATCAACGAATTTGTGGCGTATATGTCGCTGGGCAGTATGAAAGCCGCCAATACCATTGTAGAAGAAAAAACCTTGGTAATGGCAACTTATGCTTTGTGCGGCTTCGCCAATTTTTCGTCTATCGGTATTCAAATCGGCGGCATCGGCACTTTAGCCCCCAACCAGCGCGACAATCTTTCTTCCTTGGGCATCAAAGCACTGTTGGGCGGCACTATCGCTTGCTTATATACTGCCACCATTGCAGGTATGTTGTATATTTTGTAATGATAGCCCCTTCCTGATAATTTTTGACCAAATTGGTCAAATACTTCAATCAGGAGTGATAGTACAATCCTTTGCCACAGGCTTCAACGTGCCACAGATTAGGCTCTGACAAAGTCCCGACTTTGCCGGAAGGAGCAAATTGCAGGTGTATAGGAGCAAATTGCACCCTTTGACCCTCGGTGTTGGGGTGCATACCTGCAACGTCCTCGCTTTGACCTGCAATTTCCTCGCTTTGACCCTCGGCGTTGTGGGTGCATACCTGCAACGTCCTCGCTTTGACGTGCAATTTCCTCGCTTTGGCCCTCGGCGTTGTGGGTGCATACCTGCAACGTCCTCGCTTTGACCTGCAATTTCCTCGCTTTGACCCTCGGCGTTGTGGGTGCATACCTGCAACGTCCTCGGTTTGACCTGCAATTTCCTCCCTTTGACCTGCAACGTCCTCGCTTTGACCTGCAAGGTCCTCGCTTTGACCCTCGCCGCCCTCGCTTTTACCCTCGCCGTCCTCGCTTTGACCCTCGCCGCCCTCGCTTTGACCCTCGCCGTCCTCGCTTTGACCCTCGCCGTCCTCGCTTTGACCCTCGCCGTCCTCGCTTTTTACCCTCGCCGTCCTCGCTTTTTACCCTCGCCGTCCTCGCTTTTACCCTCGCCGTCCTCGCTTTGACCTGCAAGGTCCTCGCTTTGACCCTCGCTGTCCTCGCTTTTACCCTCGCCGTCCTCCCTTCAACCCTCGCCGTCCTCCCTTCAACCCTCGCCGCCCTCGCTTTTACCCTCGCCGCCCTCGCTTTTACCCTCGCCGCCCTCGCTTTTACCCTCGCCGCCCTCGCTTTTACCCTCGCCGCCCTCGCTTTTACCCTCGCCGCCCTCACTTTTACCCTCGCTGCCCTCACTTTACCCTCGCCGTCCTCACTTTACCCTCGCCGTCCTCACTTTTACCCTCGCTGTCCTCGCTTTTACCCTCGCCGTCCTCGCTTTTACCCTCGCTGTCCTCGCTTTTACCCTCGCCGTCCTCCCTTTGACCCTCGCCGTCCTCGCTTTGACCCTCGCCGTCCTCGCTTTGACCCTCGCCGTCCTCGCTTTGACCCTCGCCGTCCTCGCTTTTACCCCCGCCGTCCTCGCTTTTACCTCGCCGTCCTCGCTTTTACCCTCGCTGTCCTCGCTTTTACCCTCGCTGTCCTCGCTTTTACCCTCGCCGTCCTCGCTTTTACCCTCGCCGTCCTCGCTTTTACCCTCGCTGTCCTCGCTTTTACCCTCGCTGTCCTCGCTTTTACCCTCGCCGTCCTCCCTTTGACCCTCGCCGTCCTCCCTTTGACCCTCGGCGTTGGGGTGCATACCTGCAAATTGCACCTTCCTACCTGCAATTTGCTCTACATCTACTTTTTTTAAAGTATTTAGATTTTCGCTAACTAATACCTACCTTTGCGGCTTCATTTTTTTTATACCTCCGTACACAATATGTCGTCTTCTGCTACAAAGCTCTCTCAGGAAATCCAACGCCGCCGCACCTTCGGTATCATCAGCCACCCCGATGCCGGAAAAACCACCCTCACCGAAAAACTCCTCCTCTTTGGCGGTGCTATCCAAATTGCGGGCGCGGTGAAATCCAACAAAATCAAAAAATCCGCTACCTCCGACTTTATGGAAATTGAAAAACAACGCGGTATTTCGGTTTCTACTTCGGTGATGTCGTTTGAGTATCACGATGTGCTCGTGAATATTTTGGATACCCCCGGTCACAAAGATTTTGCCGAAGATACCTACCGCACCCTCACCGCCGTAGATAGCGTGATTTTGGTGATTGACTGCGTGAAGGGCGTGGAGGAGCAAACCGAAAAGCTGATGGAGGTGTGCCGCCTGCGCCAAACGCCCGTGATGGTATTCATCAATAAACTCGACCGCGAAGGTAGAGACCCTTTTGATTTGCTCGACGAATTAGAGAAAAACTCAATATCCGCGTGCAGCCTCTGAGCTGGCTATCGGTATTGGGGCTACTTTTAAAGGGGTGTATTTGCTCTACAACCAAACCCTCAATTTGTTTCGCGGAGGCACTACGCGATTGGTAGATGAGGAGGATATGCTGCGGATTCAAGACCTCGACAGCCCCGAATTGGAGCAGGTGATAGACAAACGCCTCGCCGAGCAACTGCGCGAAGATGTGCAGCTGATAGAGGGGGTATATGACCCCTTTGATGCCGAAGCCTACCGGAAGGGCAATCTGGCTCCTGTTTTTTTTGGCAGTGCGGTGAATAATTTCGGCGTACAGGAGCTTTTGGATACCTTCGTAGAACTCGCACCGCCGCCCCTCCACCGCGAAACCGACACCCGCGTAGTAGCTCCCGAAGAAACAAAATTCAGTGGTTTTATTTTTAAAATTCACGCCAACCTCGACCCCAAACACCGCGACCGTATCGCCTTTTTGCGTATCTGTTCGGGTACTTTTGAGCGCAACACTTTTTATTATCATGTGCGCTCAGACAAAGAAATGCGTTTCAGCAATCCGACCAGTTTTATGGCGCAGAGCAAAAATGTAATAGATGAGGCTTTTCCGGGTGATGTGGTGGGGCTGTACGATTCGGGCAATTTCAAAATCGGCGATACCCTCACCGAAGGGGAAAGAATGATGTATCGCGGTGTCCCGTCTTTTCGCCCGAAATTTTTAAAGAACTCATCAATACCAACCCGCTCAAGAGCAAACAACTCCAAAAGGGTATCGAGCAGCTCACTGATGAGGGTGTGGCGCAATTGTTTACTTCGGTGAAGGGAAGCAAAAAAATGGTGGGTACAGTGGGCGAGCTTCAATTTGATGTGATTAAATACCGCCTCGAACACGAATATGGTGCCGACTGCCGCTTTGAACACCTCAATATCGTGAAAGCCTACTGGCTCACCGGCGACAAGGCGCAGTTGGAGGAGTTTTTGCGCATAAAATCGCAATATGTGGCGATGGATAAAGACGGCTTATATGTGTATCTCGCGCCTTCGGCGTATATAATGCAGATGGAGCAGACGAATTTCCCCAAGCTCACTTTTCATCAAAACTCCGATTTTAAAATGGATTATCTCCAACTTTGACAAAGTTAAAAACAACTCCAAACTACTCGTCCAACTTTGTCAAAGTTCCGAAAACTTTGACAAAGTTAAAAGGCTAAAACTAACATTAAGAATATTCTATAATATAATTCTCAATAGCGTTAGCATCTGAATATTGTTCGTGAAAAGATACATATTGCTTTCTGTTTCCAAACCAATCTAATACCTCCTGACGTGCCAAACGGGTTGCTTTTTCTGCCAATAGACTTGAATAAGAAGAGTACTCATAATCTCTGAAATCTTTAACAAAACCGTGCTTTTGCGGATTAAAGTGGATATAATAAACAAGCCGTGTGAAATAAAAATCCGAATCAATTTCTTTTCGCTCAAAAGGAGTTTCCACCAAAGAGCCTGTTCTGCCCATTGTTTTATTGATACTTTGAGTAAAGCTGCTGAAAAGTCGGGCAAATTGTTTGCTTACAATAAAATCAGGGCTGTGTAATCCTTCAGAGGCTCTATTTTTTTGTGTACTTGTATTGGCAAAATTGGTTAGATAAAATGTTTGAAGTGATTTTTGGGGTTTTACACGAATCAGAAAATGGAAGTGATTTTTCAACAGGCAATAAGCAAAAGTATCTACAACCGGAGATAAATAAAGAGCATATTTACTTAAAAAGAAACGATAATTGCGCTCCTGCTTAAAAATATCCTCGCCGTTGATGCCCTTATTATAAATATGATAAAACCTTTCTGCCGCTAATGGTTTGTAATTATTCATATACAAATTTATTTTTTCATTTCCAACTTCAACCCGTCCAACTTTGTCAAAGTTCTGAAAACTTTGACAAAGTTAAAAATAACTTTTTAACTCCAAACTACCCCAGTTTCAACCCGTCCAACTTTGTCAAAGTACAAACTTTGACAAAGTTAAAAACAACTCCAAACTACTCGTCCAACTTTGACAAAGTTTTCAGAACTTTGTCAAAGTTAAAGTGCTGAACTGACGATTAGCAAAACTATTTTATTCGCCATTCAGCAGCTTTTCTATATCTACCCCATTGTATTGTAATACTCGTAGGGCAGTAATTGCATATTGTTGTACCCTATAGTGCTCCGGAAAATTTTGTGCAATTTCAATAGTTTTCCTTGCCAAAGCAATAGATTTTTCCTTGTTGGGAATGGACTGTAAATAAAAAATACTCAGGTTTATTACGGTCATTGCGACATCGGGCAAATACGCTGCGGGGTTCTCTTTGGCAAGGTATCTTCTTATCTGCAAGGCTTCTTCGTATTTTTCTTCTGCCTCTGCCAATTCATTTTTAGCCTGTTGTAAAGCCGCCAAATTGTTCAAAGTCATTGCGACATCGGGCAAATACGCTGCGGGGTTCGTTTGGGCAAGGTATCTTCTTATCTGCAAGGCTTCTTCGTAGTTTTTGAGTGCTGCCGCAAATTCATTTTTAGCCTTTTGTAAAGCCGCCAAATTGTTCAAAGTAGTAGCCATAGCGGGCAAGTAGGCTGCAAGGTTGGCTTCGGCAAGTACTCTATAAATCTGCAAGGCTTCTTCGTAGTTTTTGAGTGCCTCTGCCAATTCATTTTTAACCTGTTGTAAATTAGCCAAATTGTTCAAAGTCATTGCGACATCAGGCAAATATGCTGCGGGGTTCTCTTTAGCAAGTGCTCTTCTTATGTGCAAGGCTTCTTCGTAGTTTTTGAGTGCCGCTGCCAATTCATTTTTAACCTGTTGTAAATTAGCCAAATTGTTCAAAGTCCCAGCCACATAAGGCAAATACGCTGCGGGGTTCTCTTTGGCAAGTGCTCTATACATCTGCAAGGCTTCTTCGTAGTTTTTGAGTGCCGCTGCCAATTCATTTTTATCCGAATGTAAAACCGCCAAATTGTTCAAAGTAGTAGCGACATCAGGCAAATATGCTGCGGGATTCGCTTGGGCAAGGGTTCTTCTTATCTGCAAGGCTTCTTCGTATTTTTCGAGTGCCGCCGCCAATTCATTGTTAGTCTGTTGTAAAGTTGCCAAATTGTTCAAAGTATCCGCCACATTGGGTAAATAGGCTGCGGGGTTGGCTTTGGCAAGGGTTCTTCTTATCAGCAAGGCTTCTTCGTAGTTTTTGAGTGCTGCCGCAAATTCACTTTCAGCATATTGTAAAGCCGCTAAATTGTTCAAAGTAGTAGCTACATCAGGCAAGTAGGCTACGTGGTTGGCTTTAGCAAGATCTCTATAAATCTGCAAGGCTTCTTGTAAAATTGGTTCTGCTTGCTTGAAGTCATTTTTTACTCTGTGTAACTCGCCCAGATTGTTCAAAGTACCAGCCACGTATGGCAAATAGGCTGCGGGGTTGTCTTGGGCAAGGTATCTTCTTATCTGCAAGGCTTCTTCGTCTTTTTCGAGTGCCTCTGCAAATTCATTGTTATCCGAATGTAAAGCCGCCAAATTGTTCAAAGTAGTAGCCACATAAGGCAAATACGCTGCGGGGTTCTCTTTGGCAAGGCTTCTTCTTATCTGCAAGGCTTCTTCGTATTTTTCAAGTGCCGCCGCAAATTCATTTTTATCCGAATGTAAAACCGCCAAATTGTTCAAAGTAGCAGCCACATCGGGCAAATAGGCTGCGGGGTTCTCTTTGGCAAGTGCTCCATACATCTGCAAGGCTTCTTCGTACAAGGGCTGCGCTTCTTTGTAGGAATTGTGTTTTTGTAAAAAGTAAGCATAAGCAAATAGGTTTTCCACATTTTTATCTGCGCGTAGTGATT
Source organism: Sphingobacteriales bacterium (assembly GCA_016711285.1). NCBI lineage: Bacteria > Pseudomonadati > Bacteroidota > Sphingobacteriia > Sphingobacteriales > Sphingobacteriales bacterium. The sequence goes on along the minus strand of JADJTG010000014.1, from coordinate 395,523 downwards.
GCTCAAAATAAGTTATCGTTTTTTCGTATCTGTCGGGCAGGTTAAAATCGGTTGCCGTCAGGCTGGCGAGGATAAGATATTCATTGGCTTTATCTTGCAGGTTTTGTCGGTTTTCGCTTGCTTTTTGGTCTATTTGTTCTTTTTCGCGCAGCAAGTCGTCCAATTCTCTGCCCATTACTTCTGCATCAAAAACGGCGCGGGCTTTCTCAAATTCGCCCGCATTAAAATGCTGTTTCGCCAAGCGCAGGCGTTCCGTGTCGAGCGGTATGCGCTGGAAATCCTCCGCCAATTTGATGACCGATTTTTTGAGAGCCTCTAAATCTGCTTGTTTTTGGCTGCGCTTTTCATCTATGCGGAGTAGCTCTGCCGGAAAATCCGCATCATCGGGGTATCGCGCTATTTTGGCTGTAATCTTTTGGAATTGCTCGTCCAATTCTCTGATGTCCGCCTCAATAGCTTTGTACTGTGCAGCCTCTTTCAGGTTAATAACCGTGGTATCGCCTACAGTAACATTGCCGCCCGCATCAATACGGGCAGTCACGATATTTTTACTATTTTCTATTTTACTCATTTGGGGAGTGGGTATTGTTGTTATCACCAATCACAACATTTCCACCTGCGTGTATCGTGCCTGTCACTACATTTTTGCTGTTGATGATGTTGATGCTTTTGTCCGTCTTTGCCTTTTCTTGCAACTCCTCATACATCGCCTTCAAGTTTTTTTCATTTTCCGGTTGGTCTTCCAAATGCGAGGCAAGGGCGGTGGCTATCTGTTGCTGCTTAATAGGGCTGTCGGGGTTTTTCATCAAATCCTCAATAATTTTTTCATATTTATTGTCCTCCTTCAAAAACAAAGGGCGTATCCAATGTACGGCAGCATCTGTAAAATCCCCGAAAAAATCCTGTACAGATTGCTGCCCTTTGAGTTTTTTGGCAAGATAGCCCACCAAAGTTGTTATCATTACGTTGTTAGCTTCCATCACATTCATTGCTTTTTTATTTGTATCAAAAAAAATATGGTATATCTGCAAAGCTGCACTGTGAAGTGCAGCCCTGCATTGTACAAAGATAACAAAAAATTACGCAATTACTCCAACTTCACCCGCCCAACTTTGTCAAAGTTCGAACTTTGTCAAAGTTAAAAACAATCCCAAACTACCGCAGTTTCAACCCGTCCAACTTTGTCAAAGTTTTCAGAACTTTGACAAAGTTAAAAGGCTAAAAAGTCGTCTGCTGCACCGTATCCACAAAACATTTTACGGCATCTAAGGGAATATCAGGATACAAGCCGTGTCCCAGATTGGCGATATGGCGTGTGCCGCCGTAAGATTGCAGCATCTGTCGGGTCATTTTCTGCACCTCGTCCAAAGGGGCATACAAAGCGCAGGGGTCTAAATTTCCCTGCAAAACCACCCTGTCTCCCACCAAACGGCGGGTTTCGGCAATATCCATCGTCCAGTCCATACCAATAGCGGCGGCGGCGGTTTGTGCGAGGCTGCGGCGGGCGAAGTGGGCATCTTTCGAAAACAAAATCACCGGAGCCAAAGGAGCAAGGGCGGCGGCAATTTGGCGCAAATAGGGCATTGAAAAGGTTTCGTACAATTCCGGCGAAGCCACACCCGCCCACGAATCAAATATCTGAACGGCATCGGCTCCGGCGGCTACCTGCGCTTTGAGGTAGTTGATGCTGGAGTCGGTAATCATCTGCAAAAGCCGCTGCGCCGTTTGCGGCTCGCGATACAGCAGTGCCTTCGCTTTGGAAAAGGTTTTGGAGCCGCTGCCTTCTACCATATAGCAGTAAATGGTGAAAGGTGCGCCGCAAAAACCGAGTAGCGGCACACTGCCGTTGAGGGCGCGTTTGGTGAGGCGAATGGCTTCGAGGGTATAATCAACGGCATCGGCTTCGGCGATGTGCAAGGTGGCGAGGTCGGCGGCAGTAGCAATGGTACGCGGAAATTTGGGTCCTCGGCTTTCCACCATTTCGTAGGGCAAGCCCATTGCTTCGGGAATAACGAGAATATCGGAGAAGATAATAGCGGCATCAACGCCGAGTTCGTCCACCGGCTGCACGGTAACTTCGCAGGCGAGGTCGGGCGTGGTGAGGAGTTCTTTGAAACCACTGAGGCTTTGGCGCAAGGCGCGGTATTGTGGCAATACACGCCCCGCCTGACGCATCAACCACACCGGCACACGCTCGCAAGGCTCGCCGCGCAAAGTACGCAGCAGCAAATCATTTTTTAACATAAAAAATTACGCTGTGAAAAAAACAATATAAAAAAGACAAGGCACCTGCTTTGCCGCTTAAAAATCAAACAGCTTGGAATACTGATTGCCGCTGCTTTTGCCGTGCTGAATGGGCGCATCTAAATCCACTTCGGCACTGCTGGAATTGCCCTGCTGTACCAAGAGGTTTTTGTCGTTGCCCAATAACATGGAAACGCCTTCTTTTTCCCATTTTTCCAACATTTTCATACCTTCTTCTTCAAACACGCCGTTTTGCAAATCAATAGAATCCATAAAATTGCCACTCATTTCCATAAAACGCTCCATTTCACCTATTTTCATTCCTACATCATCGGCAATGGCTTCGAGGGCTTGGTCAAACATCTGGCGTTTGTCGCTATTGCCCGAAATAATATTGATGGCTGATTTCATGGCAGAGTGGCTGGCGCGTATCATGCTGCGCTCCTGTTTTTTCATTTCCACCTGATCTTTGATGTCTTCGAGTAAAATTTCGGAGTTTTCATACATTTTGCTCAACACCCGATACAAGACTTCCATTTTGCGGTAGAGGTCTTCGTAGCGCACATTGCTTTGTTGCAAACGACCGGCTTTGCGGGTTTTGAGTATCATCATACCCTGCTTGTCGGTTTCTTTGGCTTTGTTTGCCATTTGCAAATTGCTGTTGATTTGCAGTTTATTTTGGTTGATGAGGTCTTTGAGTTTGCGCATTTGCCCGCGCAAAGCACCGATTTGTTTATCCATCTTGCCCAAATTACTTTGTAAATCCTCTACATAAGTATTTAAAACGCCGATAGGGTCTATTTGGACAAACAAGCCCGTAATAAAGCGCATAATGCTTTTATAGACATAAAAAACGAGGTTGCGCATTTTGGGGTCAAGTATCATATACACCAAAGCCGCCAAAACCATCAGGATAACGGCGAGATAGAGGGTGTTGGTAGCCAGAGAAATAAGAATCGGCAAGGCTTTGTAGAGCAAATAACCGCCGCCCAGTGCCAGTCCTGCGGCAAAGAGCATACCTGTTTTACCTTCGGGGCGTTCCCAAAAAGATTTAGGTTTTAGATTGTCTGCGAAATCTTGGTTCATGATTGAGAATAAAGAAACGTATTAAAAAGTTGATAAATCGTTGAAAGGGCTTAAAAATAGCTGTTTTTTATGAAAGGTATTGTTTAATTTTTTGAATATCATTATCCATTTGCTGATAGATGTTTTGATAAGATACTTCAAAATTGTTTTTGGTTTGTGCCAGTTTTTGGGTTATGGAGGCGATGTACTGGTCTATTTCATCAACGGCACTTTGGTCGCGTTTCATTTCTTCGGTGAGGCGTTGAATGGTTTCTGCTTTCTGCTGTAAGGCTTGGCGCAAACGCTCCTGCTCCTGACGTTTGCCTTGTACGTCATTTTCGCTTTTGCCTTTGAGGGCTTCGTCAAAGGTGTTTTTTTCTCTTTCCAATATTTGCACATAGTAAGTAGCACTTTCGAGCAATTTGCTCAAGGATATGCCCATTGTAGAGGCGGTAGCGAAAGCACTGCGGTATTTGGTGGCTTCGTCCATCGGTAAGTTTGCCAAAGCCTGCAAAGATTTTTTGTATTCTAAATAGTCAAAACCGTCCAAATTATTGCTTTCGATGGCTTGGAGGAGCGTAGAAGTTATTTTTTCGTCTATTGTGCCGCCGCCCGCAACAGGCGATGCGTTCACTACCGGCGGCTTGGTGTCGTCTGGTTTGGCATCGGCAGTAGTAGGGTTGTCGGCAGTGGGTTTAGCTTCTGTATCATACACAAAAAGACGCTTTAATGCGTTGAGGTCAAATTTCATATTATGATTTTTATTTTTAAAAAAATTCCTTTTTTACATTATTGAATATGTAGTTTTGTATTTTTTGTAAATAGCAGATTTTCGTTTTAAAAACTTTTCTATTAACCCTGCGGCAATGTTTTTTGTTCCTGCTGCTCAAACATTCTTATTTTAGCTACTGCTGCTTTTGGTTCGGGAATATCAGGTTCTTCGAGGGTCATCAGAATTTCTTTGGTCATGTCGGCAATATTCACCACGCGGTCGGCTTGGCGTTGCACACATTCTTCAAATAAGTTGCGGGCTTCGCGGGCATTGCCGAAAGTTTTATGCGGAGTGCGTGCCAATTCATCAAAAATAAAAGACAGTTTTTCTTCGGCATCTGCCGACAAATGATAGTCGGATTTGCCGGCAAAGAGTTTAAAAATATCCATCAACTCCTGTGCAGTATAATGATTAAAGGAAAAAAAGCGGTTGAAGCGGCTTTTTAATCCCGGGTTGGAATTGATAAAAATCTGCATTTCGTCGGGGTAGCCCGCCACAATCACAATGAGGCGGTCGCGGTAGTCTTCCATGCGTTTGAGCAAAGCCTCCACCGCCTCCGATCCGAAATCGCGCTCATCATCGCCTCTATCCAATGCGTAGGCTTCATCAATAAACAACACGCCGTCTATGGCGGCTTTCACTACGGTATCTACTTTGAGAGCTGTTTGCCCTACATAGCCCGCTACCATACCGGCGCGGTCGGTTTCTACCAAATGTCCTTTTTGCAGCACGCCCAACTGCTTATAAATGCGCCCCAGCAAACGGGCGATAGTGGTTTTTCCGGTACCCGGAGGTCCCACAAATACCGTGTGCAGGGAGCGTGCTGCCGTACTCAGCCCCTGTTCGCTGCGTATTTTTTGCACTTTCAGGTAGTTTATCAGCGATTTAATATCCTCTTTAATGTGCTGCAAGCCGATTAATTCGTTCAGTTCCTTCATCACGGCATCCATAGAGTCGTTGTCGGGTACTTCGTTTTGGCGCACACCTTCTATTTTTTGTTTGGGATAGTGGGTTCGCTGCCATATTTCGGCGAGGGTTTTTTCTTCTTCGGCGGTGAGTGTGCCATCGGCTTTGGCGAGCAACTGCGCAAAGCGATACAGGCAGTCGGCGGCTTTTTCGGCAGCGGGGTGTTGCAAACGATTCAGCAATACGGGCAGCAGGTATTCTTTTTCATAATCTTTACTTACCTTAAAAATTTCGCTTTTTTGCACCACCTCTATATTTTGCTGAAATTTCGGATTCTGCACCATCGCATTGATGCGCTGCAAAGAGAGTTTTTCCGCCATATCGCTGCCCTCGTTGAGCCACTCAAACCAATATGCCAAAGCGAAAGGTTCTTTATAGGCGGCTACATTTTTTTCGGTACGCACTGCCGCCAAGTTCTTATAAATCTTGATGCTGTCGTGGAGCAAGACATGGCGTGAGCGATATTGCTCTGCCAACTCGCCGCTGCCTGCACTCACGCTTTGGAGGGCTGCCAAAAAATCCTTGTCGGCATCTAATTCGGCACATAAAGCCGCCGCCATTTCGCCTTCGGTACGCAGCAATTGCAGATAGGCTTCGTCAATGAGGGTGGCATCGGCTTGTTTTTGCAGGGTTTCGGCTTTTTGGATAAAATCGTTGAGGCGCGTATTTTCTTCCATAAATTTTTGCTCCGACACCGCACCGAATAGTTGAGCCAGATGCGTTTGGGTGACGGCAGGTAGAGTGGTAAACGAAGCGAATGTTTTTTCGTCAGTTATTTCGCCCAATTTTTCTAAGTACAAGCGTATTTCTTTGCCGTTTTCCTGATAGTAAAAATATTTATCGGTGAGCAAAAACCCTTTATTCTGTGTGCCTTCAATGGCGATATATGCCAAGATGATGGTTTCGGCAGAAAGTTGGAGCGAAGGAAAATCGGCGGAAAGACGCGGAATGAGGAGTAAAGGCAGGGCATCGCCTTTGAGCAGTTTTTTTTCGCCGAAATCCTCTTCGGTCAAATATTGTTTGATGAGTTTTTCAAATTGAAGCACTGTCATTGCGAAGTGATATATACTTTTTTTTTAAAAACGACATTGAAATAAAATCCGGTCGGTGTACAGTTGATTTTTTTTGTAAAAAAATACTCACACCCGAAGGCAAAGATAACGATAAATTTATCACATCTAAGATTACCCATACAGGTATTTTATTTTCTTGCAAGCGGTATATATTTCTGCTGTATTTTTAGAGCATTTTACATTTTTTTTGTTCAGATTTATGATGTTGCAGCGTTTTATGTTTAAAAAAAATACTTTTACACAGCAATCGTAAAACCTTTATCAATGATTAAATACATCTGTAAAAAATATGTATTATCTTTATAAAAAAATCATTGTACAACAGAAACCAATCCAAGGCATTATTCGTTATTTTTTTCAACGCTCAAATTTTCTAACCTCATTTTTCTTATGAAACCCTTCCATCTTTTGCTGTGTTTTCTCACTGCAAGTCTGTTTTTTTTTCCTGCCTGTAAACAACACCAAGAGCTGCGCATCGTTGCTACCAATTTCAAAAAAGAAATCAGCCCACAACAAAATCTGCGTTTTACCTTCAACCGCGATCTTGCCACCGAAGCGCAAATAGAAAAATGGGACAGCACCGCGTATATTCGCTTTGAGCCACAGGTAAAGGGTGCGTTTCGCTGGGTTTCTGCCAACGAGCTTATTTTTTCGCCCAACGAGGGTTTTCCCGCCTCCACCGATATTGTAGGCACTGCCACCTCCGAAATATTTAAAAACAGCGAAAAACCTTATAAATTGGGAAAAGAAAGCGTGGTGGAATTTCACACGCCTTATTTGCGCTTGGATAATGTGTATTTGCAATGGCGCAAATCAAAAACCGAACCCGGAGCAGTAGCACTGCAAGCGAATTTAGCCTTTAATTACCCGATGCAGCCCGCCGAAGTCGCCGACCATCTGGCTGCCCGCATCGACGACGACAAAATTCCCATTCAGGTTATCAGCGATAATACCAACAAACACATCGTATCCGAAATGCTCAACGCCGACCGGTCGAGCGAACAAGCCGCCGTGCGCATCGAGGTTGCCAAAGGCATCAAAACGCCCGAAGGTCATTACAGAAGTCCCGATAATTTCAGTGCCGAGTTGCCGCTACCCGACAAAAGCCGCATCGACATCAGCTCCATTTACACCGAACACGACGGTATCAACGGCACTTTGTATGTCGTCACTTCGCAGGAAATCAGCAACAGCGATTTGGCAGGTTTGGTGAGCGTCAGTCCCGAAGTGGAGATAAAAGTGCAGCCCTCCATCAACGGATTTACGGTAGAAAGCAACGAGTTTAGCCCGATGACGGACTATGAATTGCGTATCAATGGCAAATTACAGGGCGTGATAGGTGCGCCTTTGGGCAACGACTACAAAAACACGTTTAACTTTGGAAAACCCGAACCCACGCTGCGCTTTACCGAACAGGCGGCGATTTATATGAGCGCACAGGGAAACCGCAATTTGGATATAGATATTATTAATGTACCGAAAATAGTGGTTCAGGTAGTAAAAGTATTTGAAAACAATATTGCCGCTTTTATGCGCAACGGCGAATCATACGATTATTACAGTGCCAACGACTACGATTATTTTGATTTTTCTTACTATGATACGCAAAAATACGGTCAGAACATTTATACCGACACCATCAGCACCGAAAACCTGCCGCTGTATGGTTCGCGCCGCCTTTTACATTTGGATTTTAAAGACAAATTGCCTCAATGGGACGGTTTTTATGTCGTGCGCGTATCGTCTGCCGAACACCTTTGGATTACCGACTCCAAATTAGTTTCCATTTCCGACATCGGACTGATTGCCAAAGCCGACAAAAACAATGTGTATGTTTTTGCCAATTCCATCAAAACAGCCAAATCGCTGGCGGATATAGATGTTTCATTTATCAGCACCAACAACCAAAAACTAACGACCCTCAAAACCGACAGCAAGGGGATTGCAGTGCTGGAAGATGTGGATAAAAAATTCCCGGGTTTTAAAATAGGTATGATTACCGCCAAAAAAGGCGAAGATTACAATTTTTTGTGGTTTGACAATACATTGATAGATGTAGAACGCTTTGAATTAGGCGGAAAATACCCCAACGAAGCGGGCTACGATGCTTTTTTATACGGCGAACGCAACATCTACCGCCCGGGCGAAACGGTACATATAGCGGGCATTGTACGCGACGAAGCAAATCTTGAAAAAATTCCGGCGGATATGCCTGTAAAAATAAAATGGCTCAATCCGGCGGGCAAAGAAATTAAAACGTTGCGCAAAGTACTCAATCAGGAAGGTTCTTTTGATATAAATTTCGCACTGCCCGCCACCGCTGCCACCGGCACTTATCGCGCCGAGTTATACAGTGCCAACGACATTTTGCTCCATACCAAACCCATCAGCGTAGAAGAATTTATGCCGGAGCGCATCAGAGTAAATGTCAATCTGCCCCAAGAGTCGCTCACGATGGCAGACAGCCTCCTCGTTCAAATTGATGCTGCCAATTATTTCGGACCACCCGCCGCCAACAACAAATACGAAGTAGAGGTACAACTGAAACGCGGCAATTTTTCGCCCAAAGGCTACAAAAACTTTATTTTTAAAAACAATAACGAAAGCTATTTGGACAATCTGTTCAGCGAAGGTGCTTGCGATGCACAGGGCAAAGTACTCGAAACTTTTTCGTGGAAACCCGAATTGCAGGATATGGGCTTGCTGAAAGGAAAAGTGTATGCCACCGTATTTGACGAAAGTGCCCGCCCCGTACATCGTTCCAAAGAATTTGAACTTTATACACAAGATGTTTTTTACGGTATTGGCAATCTTGATTATTTCGCTGCCGTGCGCAAGCCGCTGCAAATTCCTCTGATAGCCCTCACCCCGCAGGGAAAACCCACCTCTGCCACCGCCGACCTGCAAGTAATTCGCTACGACTGGAAAAGCAGCGTAGAGCGCAATCAGCGCGGCAATTACAGCTACAACCCGCAGCGCGAAGAAGTGGTGGTGAGCAGCAAAGAAGTGCGCTTCGACGGCGACATTACCGCTGTGTCTTTTACGCCCGAAGTATCCGGCGAATACGAAGTGCGCATACAAAGAAAAGGAGCTAAAAATTATGTATCACAGCGTTTTTATGCTTACAGCTACGGCAATACCCTCAGCACATCTTTTGAAGTAAACCGCGAAGGAACGGTAGAAATAGAGCTGGATAAAGAAAAATATCAGGTGGGTGATGAAGTAAAAGCCTTGCTCAAAACGCCTTTCAGCGGAAAAATGTTGGTGACGGTGGAGCAAAACCGCGTATTGAAGCATTTTTATATAGAAACCGACAAAAAATCTGCCGAAATCAGTTTTGACCTCAGCGATGCCCACGCTCCGAATTGTTTTATCACCGCCACGCTGTTCAAACCGCATATCAACAACGACCTGCCCATGTTTGTGGCGCACGGCTATAAAAATCTCATTGTCAGCAATGCCGAGCAGCAACTTCCTTTGAGCATCAGCACTGCCACGCAAGCGCGCTCCAAACAAAAACACGCCATTGACATACAAACTGCGCCGCGCGCGCAGGTGAGTGTGGCAGTAGTAGATGAAGGTATTTTGGCTCTAAAAAACTACAAAACACCCGACCCTTTGGCATTTTTTGGTGCGCCGCGTGCTTTGGGCGTACAATCTTACGACCTTTACGCGCTGCTCTATCCCGAACTACGCGCCAATTTACTCAGTGGCGGTGACGGCTACGAGGCTGCCGATGCCGACAAACGCCTCAATCCTCTGAGCAACAAACGCATCAAACCGGTGTCGTTTTGGAGTGGGCTGCTCACCGCCGATGCTTCGGGGAAAATACATTATGAAATAGATGTTCCGCAATTTTCGGGCGAGGTGCGCGTGATGGCGGTAGCCGTAAAACAAAACCGCTACGCCGCCGCCGACACCGCCATCACCATCGCCGACCCTATTGTTATCAGCAGTGGTGCGCCGCGTGTGCTGGCTTTCGGCGACACGCTCCGCCTGCCTGTATCTTTGAGCAATACCACCGATAAAGCGACACAAGGCACAGCAAAAATCAGCGTAAAACCACCCCTGATGCTCTTGGGCGAAAGCAGCAAAACCGTGAGTATTCCGGCAAAAGGCAGCAGCAGCACCGAATTTTTGATTTATGCCCAAAACGGCGAAACGGCGGCGGGCAGTTTACAGGTAAGCGTGCAGGCTCTGGGCGAAACTTTTACCGAAAATATAGATTTGCCGGTGCGGGCAGCTACTTCTTTACAGAAAATTGCCGGAAATGGCGCACTGAAAGGAGGTACGCAGCAAAAAAATTCACTCAACACTACCTTTATCCCTGCCAGTGTAAGCGGAAAATTGCTCATCAGCCGCTTGCCTGTGGTAGAATTTGGCAAGCATTTGGAATATGTAGTAACCTATCCTTACGGTTGCGCCGAACAAACGCTGGCAAGTGCGTTTCCGCAAATTTATTATCCCGATTTGGCACAAAAGATATTGCGCAGCAGCAATGCCATCAACGACCCCAATCCGGCTTATAATGTACAGCAAGCGATTTATAAATTGCAAAATATGCAGTTGTATAGCGGAGCTATCAGCTATTGGCAGGGCGGCGAGCAACCCAACTGGTGGGTAACAGCACAAACCTTGCATTTTTGGTACGAAGCACAAAAAGCGGGCTTTGATGTAAGCCGCAACGCAATGGAAACGGCAAAATATTATCTACAAGAGCGTCTTTCCGAAAAAAGCACTCAAAAATACTATTACAACAACAATGAAGTACGCGATATTATGCCCAAAGAAGTGGCTTATTCTTTATTTGTATTGGCTTTGCTCAATGAGCCGAATATCGCCGAAATGAACGCACTGAAAGAAAATACGGAGAAATTGAGTTTAGACAGTCGCTATGTGCTGGCGGCTACTTATCGGTTGGTGGGCGATGTAAAAACCTACAAATCCCTTTTGCCCGAAGCCTTTGCCAGCGAGCAATCTGTGCCGCAGTTGGGAGGTGCTTTGTATTCGCCTACCCGCGATTTGGCGTTGGCTTTGTATGTGCTCGCCTACACCGACCCCACCGGAGCCGAAGCGGGCAGTCTTAGCCGCTTGCTTTCGCAAGAACTCAAAGACAAAGCCTATCTCAACACGCAGGAAATTACATTTAGTTTGCTGGCTTTGGGGCAAATGGCGCGGCTGAACAAAAACAATACGGCTACCGCCGATATTTACGCCAACGGCAAGAAAATAGCGCAATTTACAGGAGAAGATTTGGTACTGAATTACAGCGATATAAAAGCCAATCAGGTAGAAATTCGCAGCAACGGCAATGGTACTTTGTATTATTTCTGGGAAATGCAGGGATTGAGCAACAGCAACATCGTCCCCGAAGCCGACCGCAACCTGAAAATCGTAAAACATTATTACAATCGCTATGGTCAGCCGATAAATCCGTCACAACTGAAACAAAACGACTTGGTGGTGATAGGTTTGGAAGTGGTTTCTTTGCAAAGAGATGCCGTTCCGAATGTAGCCATTACCGATGTGCTGCCCGCTGCCTTTGAAGTAGAAAACCCCCGCCTCAGCGAGTTGCCCGCTTTGGAATGGGCAAAAAACAAAGCTACGCCCGAATCCTTTGATATTCGAGACGACCGCATTTTGTTTTTTGATACCGTCACCAAAGCACCGAAAGCCTATTATTATATGGCGCGGGTGGTATCAAAAGGAACTTTTGCAGCCGGAACTTACAGTGCCGATGCCATGTATAGCGGCGATTATTATTCCACACACGGTGGCGGCATCTTGCGCGTACAATAATGGAAGATATTAAATTTTTTCCATTATTTTAAAATCATTGTTGTTCGATGGTTCATCGGATTGTTGTTGTAGAACCAGAGTTCTACAACAACAATCACCATTAATGCGTCAGTGCATATTGCAGCAAATATACCGCAACGCCGGCAAAATAACCCGCCGCCGCCAACCAAGTAATATGGCGCAAATACCACATAAAATTGATGCGCTCCAAGCCCATCACGGCTACGCCCGCCGCCGAACCGATGATGAGCATACTGCCGCCTGTGCCGGCGCAATACGCCAAAAACTCCCAAAATTTGCCGTCCTGCATAAAATACATACTCGAAGGCACCACATCGTACATACCCATACAAGCCGCCACCAAAGGAACATTATCCAATACCGCCGACAACATACCTATCAATACCAGAATAATATCGTTGTTGCCCACCTGCTGCGCCAGCAATTCTGCCAACTCCTTGAGGGTTCTCACCGACTGCAAGGCTGCCACCGCCATCAATATTCCCAGAAAGAATAACACACTCGGCACATCTACGCGCTCCAAAGCGTGATAAATAGACACTTTCCTTTTATCCTCGTGTGGTTTTTTACGGTGTAAAATATCCACTGTCAGCCACAATACACCCAAACCGAGCATCATACCCATAGAAGGCGGCAGGTGTGTAATAGTTTTAAAAACAGGCACAAACAGCAAGGCGGATATACCTACAAAAAATACAATATAACGTTCAGTAATTGTAGTATGATAAGCGTTTGCGGTGTTTTTTAAATCCAAAGTACCGCGCATAAGTGGCTGAAAACTCATCAAAAATGCGGGCAATGCCATACAAGTCACACTGGGCAAAAACACCATTTTCATAATATTGAAACTAGTAATTTGTCCGCCAATCCATAACATCGTAGTCGTTACATCGCCGATAGGACTCCACGCACCGCCTGCATTAGCCGCGATAATAACCATAGAAGCATACAACAAACGCAAATAGCGGTCGCTGATTAATTTGCTCAACAGCGATACCATTACAATAGCGGTGGTAAGATTATCCAATACTGCCGACAAAAAAAACGTAAGAATAGAAATGATCCAAAGGAGCAGTGTTTTATTGCGCGTAGTAATCTGGTTGGTAATAACATAAAAACCATCGTGTATATCTACGGTTTCTACAATCGTCATTGCCCCCAAAAGAAAAAACAGAATATTGGCAATATCGTAAAAATGATGGACTAATTCGTGTTCAATGAAATGTTTCCAACCCTCTTTTTGTACCATTTCTATGGCTGCTGCCTCTTGTAAAGGAATAGAATGTCCAAAAACAGCTACAATTGCCCACAATAACATTCCGGTCAGCAAAGCCGAAGCGGTTTTATCTATTTTTATGTTGTGTTCAAAGGCAATACAACAATACCCAACAATAAAAATAATTACCAATAATGTAATAACTGACATCAAGTGTTTTTATTTTTATATTTAAAAATCATTGATAATGATATTTTTATAAAAAATAATTATATAAAAAAAAATAAATTATCAAAAAAACAAGGGACAAAGTTAAATAAATAAAATAACTTAAAAGGTAGTATTCAGTATTCATCGCTTTTGATCATTGCAACAAAATTAAGAACTGCCTCCCCATCTCAATAATATTATTTGGCATGATTTTAGCTTCATATATAGTGTTTTGGTTTTAATTGGTTTAGAAAAATGGTTTAGAAAAAAGTTAGCCCAACAACTTCGGTTGAGCAGAAATGTACAGTATTTGTGATAAATTCTGTGTTTTTCGCTTCAAACGCCGCCCTAATTAAAATAGAGCGGCGTTTTTTATGGTTTCTTGAAGATGAACATAAGGCGATTTTTGATTAATTTTATAAAAAAACACAGTACTTTTGCACTGCTTAATCCGCTACGCCGACTTATTGTTGTATGATAGAATTTGAAACGGTTATTGGTTTAGAAGTACATATTCAGCTTCAAACCCAACGGAAAATTTTTGCACCCGATGCCTATCGCTTTGGAGCTGCACCCAATACATTGAGCAGTGCTGTCACTGCCGCCCATCCGGGTACTTTACCTTTTCTCAATCGCCGCGCCGTAGAGTGTGCCGTGCGTTTGGGTACTGCGTTGCAATGCAGCATCAACCGCTATTCTTACTTCGAGCGCAAGCACTATTTTTATCCCGACCTGCCCAAAGGCTACCAAATTACACAAGACCGCCAGCCTATTTGTGTAGGTGGCGAGGTGCAAATCGGAGAAAAAAACGAAACTCCGCGCTCCATTCGTATTCATCATATCCACATGGAAGAAGATGCGGGCAAAAGCCTCCACGACCAACACGACACCGCTTCGTGGATAGACCTAAACCGCGCCGGCGTGCCTTTGCTGGAATTAGTAACCGAACCCGATCTGCGCTCCGGCGAAGAGGCGGCGCAATTTCTCGGCAACCTGCGCAAATTGGTGCTTCGACTGGGCATCAGCGATGCCAATATGGAAGAGGGCAGCCTGCGTTGCGATGCCAATATATCGGTGCGCCGCAAAGGAGATCCCGAATTGGGCAAAAGGGTAGAGGTGAAAAATATCAATTCGCTGCGTTTTTTGCGTAAAGCCATAGAATTTGAACAAACCCGCCAGATTGCTATGGTAGAACAAGGCGTAACGGTGGAGCGGCAAACACGCGGCTATGATGCCGACAAAAATATTACGTTTGCACAACGTTCTAAAGAGTTGGCGCACGACTACCGCTATTTTCCCGAACCCGACCTGCCGCCGGTTATCCTCGACGACGACCTCATCGCTGAATTTACCGCCGATATGCCGGAGTTGGAAGCACAGAGCAGCAGCCGTCTCATACAACAATACGGATTGGGCAACTACGAAGCCGCCCAACTCGCCGAAGATGTGTATTTGCTCCATTATTTTGAACAAACCGCCGCCGCCGACCCTGCTGTTTCGCCGAAAAGTGCGGCAAACTGGCTGCTCAATGCGGTGCGTGCCCTGCTCAACGACCAACAAATTGCGTGGCAGCATTGCCCTTTGTCGCCGCAACATCTGGCTCAGTTGATAGCACTCAGTGAAAGCGGAACTATCAATACCGCCGCCGCCAAAACTGTATTGCTGCCGCAGATGCTCCTGCAACCGCAACTTTCTGCCGAAAAATTAGCACAATCCCTTCATCTCATTATTGAAAATGATGATAACTTTGCAGCTGATTTGGCAGATGAGGTATTAAAAAAGTTTCCAAATGAAGTAAAAGCCTATCAAAACGGTAAAAAACAACTTTTTTCTATGTTTATGGGGCAACTCCTAAAAGCATCACAAGGAAAAATAACCGCAGAAATGGCAGTAAAATTGTTGGAAGCAAAACTTAAATAAAGTATATGATGCAATGTTTTTCTGTCATAATGTTTTTTTAAAACTGATACAATAATTACAACTCAAAAATCAATATCTAACACACAGCACAACAACATGAAATTAATTTATTCTGTCTGCTTATCTGCCATTATGGCCATTATCAGCTGCAATAACGAAATGCCTAAGGGCGGTTTTAAAATTTCGGGCGAAGCCAAAAATTACCCCGAAAACACCCAAGTCGTTTTGCAGGAAATTCGCGGCGCACAACCCGTAGCTTTAGACACTACCACTACCACCAAAGAAGGTACTTTTACTTTTAACGGCAAAGCCAAAGACAAAAGTTTTGCGAGGGTATTGGTAGGTGGCAACGATGCTTTTTTTATTTTGGACAATGCCAAAATCAACGTCAATATTGACCAATCAAATCCGCGTTTATACACCGTTGCGGGTACTTCCGAAAACTCAATATTGCAAAACCTGATGAACGATGTACGCACCAACAAAACAAACCGCGAATACATGACGCAGTTTTTGGATACTGTTAAAAGTCCGCTTTTGGCGTATTATGCGATGCAATTTTTCAATATTCAAGGAGATATGGCGGTGTATGAAAAAGTAGAACAACGCCTGAAAGCAGAAATGCCCAATTCCGAACTCACACAAACACTTTCTAAATTTATCACCGACAGCAAAGCGACGATAGCCGCCCAACAAGCCACCGAAGCCAGTACAGGCACCGGAGCTATGGCACAGGAAATCAAATTACCTTCGCCCGATGGCAAAGAGATGGCACTTTCGCAGTTGCGCGGCAAAGTGGTGTTGTTGGATTTTTGGGCAAGCTGGTGTGGTCCTTGCCGCAAAGAAAATCCCAATGTGGTAAACGCTTACAACAAATACAAAGACAAAGGTTTTGAAGTGTTCAGCGTATCGCTCGACAAAGACAAACAGCGTTGGATAGATGCCATTGAAAAAGACAAACTCGCTTGGAAATGGCATGTTAGCGACCTCCAATTTTGGAATTCTGCACCTGCCCGCGCTTATGGAGTTACTTCTATTCCGGCGAGTTTCCTGATTGACAAAGACGGAAAAATCATCGGCAAAAACTTGCGAGGTCCGCTATTAGATGCCAAACTAAAAGAGATTTTTGGATAATTAATTGTAATTACATCAAATATTTTTTTTGTTTGTAAGTTTGGCATTGTAATAAATGTCGGTAAAAAATTATAAGACTGTCATTCCTATTTTTAAACTTAAAGTTTTTCGCTTGAATTCTACCTCTTTTTATATTGCTCGGCGTATCGCCTTTGGCGGCAGGGCTTCTTTTTCTTCGTTTATCATCAAAATCGCTATTGCGGCAGTGGCTTTGTCTTTGGCGGTGATGATTATTTCAACGGCAATTATTGCGGGCTTTAAAAAGAAATCAGCGATAAAATATTCGGATTTTGGGGGCATATCCGCATCACCAATTTTCAGTCCAACACCTCTTTTGAAAATACCAGCCCGATAGACAAACGACAGGTTTTTTTTCCTTATAAAAACGACATTGAAGGCATTAAAAGTATCCAAACTTTTGCCACCAAACCCGCTATTTTAATGAGCGACACCAACATTGAAGGCATTATACTCAAAGGTGTGGGCAGCGATATGGACTGGAGTTTTTTTAAAAAATACCTCACCGAAGGCGATATTTTTGCCGTAAGCGATACCGGAAAAGTAAACAGCATTTTAATTTCGGATTATACTGCCCGCCGTTTGGGAGTAAAAAGCGGAGATATGTTGCTGGTAAATTTTGTGCAGGAGCAAATGCGCTACCGCAAGCTCAAAATATCGGGAATTTATAAAACGGGGCTGCAAGATTACGATATGCAATTTGCCTTGATTGACATCGGACATATACAACACATCAACGACTGGAACAGGGAGCAGGTGGGGGGCTTTTCGGTGTGGGTAAATAATGTGGACAGCATTGATGCCGTCAATGAACATTTGTATCACAATGTGCTGGGCGCATCGCTCAACAGCAACTCTATCCGCGACCTGCTGCCGAATATTTTTGATTGGATACAACTGCAACAAACCAATGAGCGCATTATATTGGCACTGATGATTTTGGTGGCTATTATCAATATGAGTTCCGCTTTGCTAATTCTGATATTAGAGCGCACGAATATGATTGGTATTTTAAAGGCGTTGGGGGCAGATAACCAAGAAATACGCCGGATTTTTCTTTATACCGCTGCACTGATTATCGGAAATGGCATGTTGCTGGGCAATGCTTTGGCTTTGTTGCTGTATTATATTCAGCAGTATTTCCATATCATCACCTTGCCCGAAGAGTCGTATTATCTGAGTGTGGTGCCTTTGCTCCTCGAATGGAAAACCCTCCTGCTGCTCAATGCAGGCACTTTTGCAATTTGCTGGGCTGCCCTTATATTGCCCACTTACTTGGCGAGTCGCATATCCGTCATCAAAGCTATTCGTTTTGAGTAGTTTGCTGAGAGGTAGCAAACAAACTAAAAATCCTTAGCAGAATTTTTTTAAGAAAACTCCGCTAAGGATTGAATCAAAACCGCTTTTAATCAAGCGATGTTTTTTTTGAAGTGTTGCTCGCCTTTATTGAATTGTTTTTTTTCTATCAAAAAGCGTTCAAAGCCAACTTTATTGTGCTGCTTTTTTAATATCAAGCAACTCTATATCAAATACCAACACCGAATTGGCAGGAATTCCCGGACGAGCCATAGCACCATACGCCAAATGCGAAGGAATAATAAAAGTACCTCTGCCTCCTTTGCCCATTAAAGGAATGGCATCTTCCCAACCCGGAATCACCATATTTTTACCCAAAATAAACTTAAAAGGCTCATTGCGCTTGTGCGAAGAGTCGAACTCGGTACCATCGAGCAAAGTGCCGCGATAATTAACATACACTTCTTCACCGTCTTTGGGTTTGTTGCCGCTGCCTTCGTTGCTGATATTATAAAACACGCCACGTTGTGTTTTTTGCATCGTCAATCCTCTGTTACCTGCATAATTGGCGATGGTTTCGGTTTCTTTTTTCACCAATTCGGGGTCTTTAGGAATGGTAGCTTGGCGCATTTTTTCGGTTTGAGCATCGCGATATTCGCTTTCACTTTTCACATCAACTAATTTGATGGTATATTTGAGTTTATCGCCTGTTTTTAGCGTAACCGGCAAGCGTTTGTCGCCGAAAATCAACTCGGCAGGCACTAAGAGCAAGGCACTGTCGCCCGCGCCCATATTCATCAGGGCTTCGTTCATAGCACCTCTGAACAATTTGTCGGTGAGCTTAAAAGCCATCGGTGAAGAGCGCGTAAAGGAGTTGAAAATCACCGAGTCGGCGGGTGTGGTGTATTTCATAAATACATAAATAAAATCATTGAACTGCGGCTTGCGCCCGCCCTGAGAAGTAAAAATAGTGTATTCCACGCCATTGGCGGCTTTTTGTTTGCCACTGCCGCCGCCATCTGTTTTACAAGCGATAAATGTTGCTACTAAGGTTAGTACTATAAAAGCAATTTTTTTCATACAATATGCGATGAATTAATATGTTTTTGTTTTTTAATTTAGATATTGTTAAAAATAGAATAAATCAACTTTGAATAGAAAGCGGCTGATATATTTTTTTCATACTACCGCCCTGATTTTTTATAAAGGAACGGGATCAGAAGTTTGCAATTGTTCAGCATACAAAGGCAGGAGGTCTTTAAATTTTTGCACCACTGCCTCCAACGACATCAATTTGCTGCGTCCGCCGGCGGCGTTGCGGTGTCCGCCGCCTTCAAAGTGGGTTCGTGCCATTTCATCTACCGAAAAATCGCCTTTGGAGCGTAGCGACAACTTCACCATACCTTCGTTTTCGGTGATGAGTGCCACCAAATAAATACCTTTGATGGAAAGCGGGAAATTGACCAAACCTTCGGTGTCGCCCACGCGATACTGAAAACGCCGGAACACCTCTGCCGGCAAGCTGATAATAGCGGTGCGGTATTCCCACAGCACTTCCATTCGCTCATCAATGGCGTAGCCCCACAAGCGCAGGCGGTCTTCGGAGTAGCTTTCGTAGATGTCGTCTGTGATTTGAAAAGCGTTTGCGCCGCATTTTACCAAAAAAGCCGCCGTTTCGTGTACTTTTGGCGTAATGGAGAATTTAAAACGTCCGGTGTCGGTGAGCAAACCGGCATACAAGCAGTGCGCTATATCGGTATCAACGGCATCGCGTGCGCCGAGCATATCCAAAAAATCAAGCACCAACTCGCAGGTAGAACTCGCCGAAGTATCGCTCAAAACAAAATCCATAGCGGCGGTATCGGGTTGCAGGTGGTGGTCGATGAGTACTTTGAGGGCTTTGCTCTGTGCCAAATACGACTCCATCGTATGTGTGCGATGAAAAGCGTTGTAATCCAAACAAAAAATGAGGTCGCTTTTTTCAATGAGCAATAAACTCTTTGCCAGATTTGCCCCAAATACCAGCACCTCGGTGGCGGCGGGCAGCGACTGCAAAAAATCGGGATATTCCGAAGGCACAATCACCTTTACATCGTGGGCGGCGGGGTGGTTTTTGAGAAAATGATACATTGCCAAAGAACTGCCCAGCGCATCGCCATCAGGGCGGTGGTGGGTAGTAATAACAATGCGCCGTGCCGTATTCAAATATTCCTGTAATGCAGTTATCTTCATCATTTTTTAGCAAACAAAAACACTATTTTTGTTAAAGTTGCGCAAAGATACGCTAACTTTGCCCAGCATTTCAAATCCGAAGCCATGATTTTGAGTATATCGGCATAAAAATGGCTTTGGGGGGCAAAAATGTTGTTTTTTGATAGAAATATTTTTATTTTTTAACACTTATATTGTATATTAAAAAAAAATTATGGCAGGTAACAGAACTTTTACGATGGTAAAACCCGATGCAGTACGCAACAACTACATCGGCGGTATTTTGGCGATGATGAACGAGGGCGGTTTTCGGATAGTGGCGATGAAATATCTGCGCCTGAGCAAAGAGCAGGCGGGAGCATTTTATGCCGTACACAAGGAGCGTCCTTTTTATGGCGAATTGGTGGAGTTTATGTCTTCGGGACCGATTGTGGCGGCGATTTTGGAAAAAGACAATGCCGTAGAAGATTTTCGCACGCTCATCGGAGCTACGAATCCGGCGCAGGCAGCAGAGGGCACTATCCGCAAAAAATACGCCACGAGCATCGGCGAAAATGCCGTACACGGCTCTGACTCTGACGAAAACGCCCGCATCGAAGGCGATTTCTTTTTTAGTAGTTTGGAGCGTTTTTAGGGCGGAGGAGAAATAGATATTTTTCTTTTGCCGCAACACGCAAAAAAGCCCGCCAACTGTGCAGTTGGCGGGCTTTTTGTGTTGGGTGTGTATTTGTTATATAAAAATGCAAATTGGGGTAGTATAATACCATTCAAATATCTATTTGTCATAGTTATTTTACAGATTCAATTCCATTCAAAGTGGCTTATATTATTGCTAATATCAGCAACATCGTTACAGAATAGAACCTTTTTATATTAGATATTTATTTGGTATAAATCGCAAATAAATGCTTATATATACTGTCCTAATTAGTTTTATTTTTGAAAACATTTCCCGTTGCGACACCTCCGATTGAAAAAATTGCTCTATCCGTCAATCCGTTAATTTTAGGTTGTGATTTAGAGGTTAAATATTTTCTTCCTTCAAAAAAAATAGCAAAGTCATTCAAATAGACTATCACTTTACCTCCAAAGCCAAAGAAATTCCGTTTTAGAGGGGTTATTGAATTTACAATTTCTTCAAACCCCCTGTCCCCATTTTCATTATCGTATATCCAGATGTAGTTTAGTTGAGGATTAAATGTGACACCCAATAATCCAAAATCTAAATTTGTCATATATCCGAATTGCCCCCCAATATTAATGTTAAAATTACGAAAACCTGTATTATTAGAGGGAGAGTTTCGGATTTGATATGGGGCGGTTGAAAAATCTATAAAATAAGATTTTACAAATTTTGCTAATTTTTCACTTCCAAATAAACTTAACTTATTATAGCGAAATCCTATCATTATTTGAAATTCATTATCAACAAATGCTATTTTTCTTATATCAAGGCTGTCTTCATTAACATAATTTGCTCCTATAAAAGGATTATATTTAAAAACCGTTGTCAAGGTTTGTAATCTTTCGTCTCTCCCTTTTATCCCCATAAGTGCAATATTCCAGTCTATTGATATTTGACCTGATGAGGAAGATTTTTCTGCAGTGAATTCATATAGATTTCCACCGCCTACACCAGATACAGCAAAGATATTAACCCGCGGGTCATAAAGCATTTTAGCATTTGAAATGTGCTGAGAATATACTTGTACTGTAATCAAAAAGATAATACAGAATGTAAAATATTTTTTCATTATGATATTTTGTATTAGATTAATTATAAATTTAACGTTATCTTTTTTTTCTTAACTTGGTTAACTCTGTAACTATATACTTGTTATTAATTTCCTTTATGATTTTTTTGCTCATTATTCCCCAATCTTCGTATTCAATAGAGATTATTTCTCCTGTATTTATTCCTTTTTTGTATACTTCATCGTAGTCATAACGAGTCATTTCTGTAGTAATTACAGTCGCAGAATAAATATTTTTCCATTCATCGTTTTTTATCGTATATAAATGCAAACAGTGCCAAGAACTTGTCATGTGTTCTCGTAAAAAAGAAATTTCATCTCCGCCATCTCCGTCTAAATCTCCTTCATTGATAAGTATAGACAATCCTAAAGGAGATTTTTTAATAAATAGTGTCTGGATTATGTTATCCGAAGAATTTAGTTTGGTATGAATTATATCTCCATAAGAATAAAGCATCTCAATATCTGGTTTTTTTTTCGGTATATTTTTTTACTTTCTGGTTCAAATAAAACTTCAGATAGCTTTTCTACTCTTCCATCACCGTTAAAGTCGCCTTGAATTGATAGCTCGCTAACAAATTTTCTTGCTAAAAAATAATCTGTTATTTCATCACTTTCGGTTATTATCTTTAATTTATTATCTGATTCTTTAAGAACGATATAGCTTGGGTATATTTTTGAAATCCCACTAATAGTAACTTCTTTTTCAAACTTGCATTCATAAATTCCAGGATTTTGTTCTGCTACATCAATTTTGTTTACATCAATTTTTTGAGAAAAGCTGTTGTTTTTTTTCATAAATAAGTTTTTATCTCTAATACAAGCGTTTTTATTTTTCCTCTCACCATAGTAAAGAACATTTTCACCATATAATTCCGATAGATTATCAAAATTCTTTTTATTTAAATTGTTATTCCATTCTATAATTATCTCTCTTGGTTCATTGATAACAGTTTCTCTGTTATTACATCCGAATACCATAAGCAGAATAATTAAAAAGCAGAGAATATTAAATTTTAGTTGTTCCATTTTTTTATTAATTAAGGGTTTAAACAGCACGATTTTGATTATTCCTTTTATTGCGATACTTTTGTATTGATTTTTTATTGCAAATAATTAAAAATAAATATTTTATAGCTGATAAATTGTGCAATTTTATCAATAAAAAGAAAATAAATTACATTAAACTTTGATAGTTTTATCCAAAATTTGACTACTTAAAAGTACTTTTGAGAGAGGCTTATTATATCTACTGAGTAATACACTCTATAAATATTCCTTTACTTTATTCGAAAGATTTTTTATGTAAATCATGCCAATTGTTTATCCGTTTTGCAAACATATATATATATCAAAAAAACAAACATTTTTCACCCAAAAAATCTGCATTTTTTCCCTCACCACGTCTTTTGAGCGCAAACTAACGCATTTATAAAATCGCAAACGAAAAATGGCGGCAGTAACGGTGCTTTCGGAACAATGACAAAAAAAAGCCTTGAACTGTGCAGTTCAAGGCTTTTTTTGGATAGTTGCTGTATTTGTTGTTTACGACAACAAATCGGTTTGGAGGGCGGTTTTTACTTTTTCCAAAAACGATTTCTCTCCATCGCTGAAGCGTGTGCCGCCGAAGCCCAAGAATCCGCCTTCGGAAGCGGCGTTGGCAACTTTATCGGCGAGCTGAATGATAAAGTTTTTGTAAGCGGTGGCGGTGGCGGCATCTTCTTTGCAGTCCAGCAATTCCTGAACTTTGCTCAAATCCTCAATGGCTACGGCTTGCAGGGCGGCAGCATCTTTGGCGTTGGCAGCTTGCAGGCGTGCTTTAATTTTTTCTTGCTGTGCCGACGCTTGTTCGCGGGCTTCGGAGAAACTGCTGATGACGGGCATCAAAGCGGCAATGAGGGCATTGTCGGCAAATTCGGAGCGCGCCGCCATCGCTGCCTGCGAACTGGCAAACGCCTCTTTCAAAGTGCCAAATAATCCTGAACCATCTGCACCAGACATCGCCGCACCTACCAACATAGGGGCTGTGGTGAGTAAATCCCACTCTTCTTTGCTATATTTTTCTTGTACTGACATAATAAAAACGAAATATTTATTTTTAAAAAAGTTAAACCAAACAGTATTGATGTTTTCGGGTCAAGTCATCAATCTTTTTTTATCTTGAACGGCTGTTTATAAACCCCAAAAGCACCAAAGGCGAGGCAAAGATAGGTAATTTTTCTGCGGTACTTGCACTGAGTTGCTGTTATTATTCAATGTTTGAGGGGTCTTTTTTTTATCATTCCGCCTTTGGTATCTATTACGCTGTTCATAACCACAAAAGCGGTCGGTTCAATTTTTTCAATTTCTGTATTCAGCTTACTGAGTTCAAGTCGTGTAATAACTGTATAAATAATATCCACTTCTTTGATTTCGCCACGTTTGCCATAGCCGCGCTTACCCCTGTAAATAGTTGCGCCGCGCCCCATAGTATGAATAATCATAAGGCGAATTTCTTCGCTGTGCGTTGCAACTATCATTACGCCGATATATTCTTCAATGCCTTCTACAATAAAATCGAGCGTTTTGGAAGCTGCCAAGTAAGTAATCATAGAGTATAAAGCTATCTCTATACTTAATAGATAAGTGGCAGCCAAAAAAATCAAAACGTTGATGACGATAATGATATCGCCAATCGTAGCTCCGAGTTTGCGACTTAAAAAAATGGCAAGCACCTCCGTTCCGTCAATCACCGAGCCTCCCCGAATGGCAAAGCCGATGCCCGCCCCCAAAAAGAACCCGCCAAAAACTGCCACCAATAATTTATCATCGGTTACATTCGGGAAATCCACCGTTGCCAGCACAATTGAAAGCCCGACGATGGAAAGTGTTGTTTTGACGGCAAACTCCCTACCCATTACATGATAGCCGAGTATGATAAACGGGATATTTACCACAATAATTAAAAGATAAAGGGGAATTTCCGTCAATGCGGAAATAAGCAAAGAAATGCCCGTTGCTCCGCCATCTATAAAATGGTTGGTTAAAAGAAAACCTTTAAAGCCAAATGAAGCAGAAAATATACCAATGGTAATGAGTAAAAAATCTTTGATATAACGCTTTAAGGCTATTGTAAATTCTCTGTAGGCTTTGGCAAGCTCAAAGTCAGAATAACGATGTTGCTCTTGATGATTGTTTTTTTCTTTGCGTTTATGTTTGAGAATGGTTTGAACGATTATTTGTGTCCAGAATGGATTCATATATATATAAACAGTTTGTTTTTACATTGATAAATAGGAGCTACAATATTTTTTTCGGCAAAACAGCAGCAATACCTTTCCGCCGTCAAAGAGCTGATTTTTCAAATTTAATTCATTTTTAATTATGAATTTTTTCCTGCTCCTCTTTTTTTACCAAACTGTTTTTTTTACAAGCAGGTTTCAAGTCACAAATGCAACTTTTTGATAAAAAATTATTAGGGCTGTCAAAATTAAACTTAAATTCAACAAATAAATGCAACTCAAGTAATGGACAAGAGAGAAATATTTTTTCAAAGATACGAAATACAAACATTAAAAGAAGCAAGTTTTTTACAAAAGGCAATAGAAAAAAACAGGGAAACACGCATCTGTTGTTAGCGGAGAGTTAGGCGCAACTGCGACCAAAGGAGCGGTTTGAACAAAGCGGAATTAGCGGGCAGAAATGTGCAAATACGCTATCGGAAAAGAAGCGCGGCAAAAGATAAAGGAGGATAAGTTTACGATAAAGTAAGCATTGAATACCGCCCGAAAATAGTGGATGAAAAATAAGAATAGGAGATATAGAAATTGATTTGGTGATAGGGAAAAATCATGAGAAAGCCGCCATACTAACAGCCAATGACAGAGTAACAGGAATGGCTGAAACCGCACTCCTAAATACCAAATTTTCTCAAGAAACCAACCGAAAAATAGTGAAAATATTAATAGATTGGAAACCCTTTTCTCAGACTCCTCAAACAATATTTTCCTAAACATTGCGATTTTAACCTAATCACTGAAAATGATATTAAAGATGAAGAAGACAAATTCAATAACAGACCAAGAAAAATATTCGGCTTTTTATCACCCAATTAATCATATTTGTATTTTTTATAATCTAATAATAAAATAAATTACATTCACCTGTATTTTAATAATTCAAGACCAAACCAAGCCCAAAGCCCATATCACTATCAAAATGAGCCCTAAAACCTGAATTTTTAGTTAAAATATAGCTGAGACCTACCATGTATTCCTGATCTGAATTTACCATAAATGCAGCTCTCAATCTTTCCGAAACAGGAATATCTTCCCGTTTTAATTGTATTCTTAAATTACCATCATGGTATAATTCTGTTTGTAGAATAACAAGCATTGGTAAAGTGTAGGCAATTCCTATGCTAAATTGAGTTCTATTGTCTTTGGTATTTTTTTGCCCAAAGAGGTTTTCTTCAAATTCGTTTTGTGTAATTTGACGATAACGCCAATCAAACCCAACAAAAGGCATTAACCATTGCATTTTTCCGATATATCTGCCAATATGAGTTTCACTTTCATAACCGTGCATTCTGTTGTACCCCAAACGCCATTCTGTACCAAAACTCCAACGTGTGTTTTGGATCATTTCCATACCATCATTTCCATTAGAGGCAAAATCATTTTGAGCCATAAAATGCAGTCGATTACTTTCTCTTTGTAATTGCTTATAAGCCCACGTTTTGTCGGGTAATAACGTGTTTATTGGTTGATTTTCATAACTAAATACACGATTCATACCTGCCATCATGTGATATAGAATATGACAATGAAAGAACCAATCGCCATCAAGATTGGCTTCAAACTCAATGGTATCAGATTCCATTGGCATAATATCCAAAACATTTTTTAGTGGCGCATATTCCCCCTTTCCATTTAAAATTCTAAAGTCATGCCCATGTAAGTGCATTGGATGACGCATCATTGAATTGTTGTAAAGTATAATTCTTACTATTTCTCCTTTTTTAATTAGAATTTTATCGGATTCGTAAAGTACTTTGTTGTTCAAGCTCCATACATAACGATTCATATTTCCGGTTAATT
The DNA here is from genome assembly GCA_016711285.1 of Sphingobacteriales bacterium. Classification (NCBI taxonomy): domain Bacteria; kingdom Pseudomonadati; phylum Bacteroidota; class Sphingobacteriia; order Sphingobacteriales; species Sphingobacteriales bacterium. The sequence goes on along the minus strand of JADJTG010000014.1, from coordinate 368,746 downwards.
CAAATTTAAATTCTCTCAACGGTGCATCTGTAGAAAGTGAGGTTTTTAAAGGTGATTTCAGCATAGAATAATTGAGTGTTACTATATCTGCATTACTTGTGAAATGGTTTGAAGAAGTACTTTTTATTGCCTTTCTATGACCTGATATTTCAGGGTACATGACTGTATTCATATCCATTTTCTGCAGACTCATATTCATACCCATGTCATTCATTTTTCCATTCATTTTCATCATATTGTTCATCATTTTCATTCCCTCAAAATAGTGTAATCGAGGTAGCGGGTTTGCCAACTGTTTGATACCAGAACCTAAATAAATAGAAGCCGATTTGGTGCGATCTTCTGTGGTGGCTAACAATTCAAAGGACGTATTTTCTGTCGGGATTGTGAGGATAATATCGTAGGTTTCTGAAACACCTATTATCAACCTATCTACTTGCACAGGAAGTACGTCGTTTCCATCATTTGCAACTACTGTAATTTTGCCCCCGGCATAAGTGAGCCAAAAATAGGTAGAAGCTCCTCCATTAGAGACACGCAACCGCACGCTGTCTCCAGCTTGAAATTGCGACATCTGGCTTTCATTTTTACCGTTTATTAGGATTTTATCATAATAAATATCGCTCACATCCATTGCCAACAGGCGTTTCCACTCGTTGGTTAGTTTGGTTTTGAAATAACCTTCTTTTATGGCTTCTGAATAGCTTTGAGTAGCCCCTTTTTTGATTGCAAACCAATCTGTTGCATTATGCAACATTCTGTGTATATTTCTCAGGTTTATAGTCTGTCCATTCCTCAAAATAATGGGGATTGTAGGCAAATCGTCAATACCTTCTCTAAGATAAGGATCGTTTATTCTCTTTTTTAAAATTAAAGATCCATACATGCCTATTTGTTCTTGCAATCCGCTATGACTATGATACCAATGAGTTCCGTTTTGTTTAATAGGAAACCGATAAACATAGGCTGTATTTGGCGCAATAGGCATTTGTGTTAAATAAGGAACCCCATCTTCTTGGTTGGGCACAAACAGCCCATGCCAATGTAAGGAGGTGCTTTCTTTGAGCTGATTATATACATGAATTTCTGCTGTGTCACCTTCTGTAAAGGTAAGTGTAGGCATTGGTATTTGACCATTTACTGCAATGGCTTTTTTTGCCTTTCCGCTAAAATTGACGAGGGAGTCTCTTACATATAGATCATATCGTACTACCTTTTGGGCATATACATTCGATGCCAATAGCAGTAAAACGATTATCGGCAACACTTTTTTACCAATAGTTTTTTGATTATCCATTTTATTAATTTCATTTTCTTCAATATCTAAAATACCAGTATAATCCGTAAGATTATACTGGTATAATGTGAGGTTACTTAATGGTTTCTATTGTTTTGCCACAGGTAAGCATCTGCGAACCAAAGTATGGGTTTCTAATATTATTTTCCTTGCTCAACCAGTTTGCCCCTTTACCATCATTAGCCATTGGACAGTGTTGATAATAAACGGGATTTTCTAGATGGCTAACCTTGACCAAATCATAAAAAGACACCGATAAATTCATAAAAAATTTACGTTGATCTTCTATATTGGCAGTAGTTGAAATTTTTTCGATATTTGACTTTAGATTATCTAATACTTTCATAAAAACCCCATGTTCATCTACTGAAAGTTTCTCCATTTTTACTGTATTGACTGCTTTTAGCAGATCTTTCGCTTTCAATGAAGCTTCACTTTTATCTGTTTTTACCAGCGCATCTTTTAGTGCAAAATAGTTGTCAAAAACCGGTTTTAATTCGTTGACATCTTGTGTTGTTTCTGTCGGCTTATTTAGTATTTCATCGTGATTGTGTATAGAATACCCTTCCACGGTATTTTCTGCTTTCATCGTTTTTGTTTTTTTCTCACGGTCGTATTGGCAACATTCTGGAAGGTTGGCATACACATCATCAGGTGCAAGAAATTTTTCGCTGTCGTAACCTACCAATGCAATGCGTTTCAATATTTCATCTTGATTAATTTTACTTGTATCATAGGTAAGTGTAGCTATTTTGGTATCTTTATTCCAATCTACTTTTGCTATTTTCTTAATATTTCCTGCTTTTTCAATGGTTCTTTCGCACATTCCACAGTTACCATATATTTTTACATTTTCGGTAATAGGGTTTTTGATTTGTGCATTGCACGCTGTGAGGGATAGTAACAAGGCAATTACTATCAATATATTTGTTGATTTCATTTTATTATATTTGAGTTATTAAAATAATTGATTTCAAAGGTAAGTCAATGCTCTCGATTTGACAGATTTACGGCTGTCAAGGAAAAAAATCGGCCTATTTTGGGCGGTAACCAAATAAAGGTAAAACCCGATGAATGAAGGGTTTCTGGATAGAAAAAATTTAATTTACCTCGTATTATTTTTGCTTGTAAAAGTTGAGTAATAAGAGGAATTATAAAGTTAGAGAAATTCGTTGAGCAATGACAATTTGGATTTCCACCTTTACCATTACAGTCTTTTGTGCATTTATCACATTGCCTTTTTTCTTTATTACAGCAGTCTCTTTTCTCCACTTCGGAATCCGGTTGTTTGTGGCATAAAGTTTTAATGTTTTCAGATTTCGTACCACAAGCATAGGTTTTTTGGACAGGTATCAAAAAGAAACCCATTAGCGTAAAAATGACTATATAATAATAGAATCTTCTCACATTTTTGCAACGCAGAATTGTAAATTTTATTTTGTTGAGTATTAATAAACTGAAGTTTTTTTGATTTTTGATTTCAAAGGTGATGATTTTATCACAAAACTTGATTTGAAAAGGTTTATGTATCACACTATCTTGCAACTAAAATACTCATCACTAATTACAAGTGATTTTATGTGTCAGTACTTTATTTATAGTTGCCATATATCTTTATAATTGATATAGATCTGTGAATGTTATAAAAAAAGTAAAATTGCGTAAATATTATGTTTTGTGAAAAAATGTCACTTTATAAACAATTCTTGGTTTTGTAACAGTAATACAGGCAACTTTCAAAGTATTTGCCCTATCTTTATTTTTGATACCAAAAAATAAGCATTTACACACATGAAGTTTTCAAAACATCGCCACATCTTTGTTAGCCTCTTGGGGCTGTTGGTGGCATCAGCAATACCTGTTTGGTTGTGGGGCGGTAATAAACAATATGGTTATGAGATATGTAAAAACGGGGAATATTTATATTTTCAAACCGTGAGCAATGTAGCGGTAGCCGATGAAGATGAATATGTAGCAGGGCAATTATTTGTGCAGTGGAAAAATCAGGGAATTGCTCCTTTTGAGTTTCCTTTGCGCCAAACCAACGAAAGAGCAGAGCCTTTGCTCGCCATTTTCGACCGCTACGAAGTACAAAGCTGTCGTCAGGCTTTTCCGCGCCTCCGCAATTTGTCGTCTGTTTATAAAATACAGTTTTCCGCATCTACTCAGCATATGGCTGATTTTATCCGCGCTTTGGAGGCAAGCGGCTACTTTGAATATGTAGAGCGTGTACCGATGGCGCACACCAATTATACGCCCAACGATATTGCCACACAACAACAATGGTATTTTAATATGATTTCTGCTCCTGCTGCTTGGGATATTTCGCAGGGGAGTGCTGCCATTACAGTAGCCATTGTTGATGATGCCGTGCGCACCACCCACCAAGAACTCGCCCCCAATTTGTGGCAAAATACCGCCGAAATAGCGGGCAACGGCGCAGATGATGACGGCAACGGCTATATAGACGACAAAAGCGGCTGGGATGCTGCCGATAATGACGGCAACCCCAATCCGCCCGCTTCGGCGAGCAACAACAATTTTTCGCACGGCACACACTGCGCCGGCGTAGTGTCGGCACGCACGGATAACGGCTCCGGTATTGCAGCCTTGGGTTTTAATGTACGGCTAATGCCCATTAAATGCAGCCCCGATGCCTCCGCCACTCCCAACAATTTACCCAATGTTGCCGAGGGTATGGAATATGCAATTGCCAACGGTGCCGATGTTATCAATATGTCGTGGTCGTTTTATCCTTTTTCGCTCACTTTGCAGTTTTTGTGTCAGGAAGCGGAAAATGCGGGCATTGTGTTGGTAGGTGCTTCGGGTAACGATGGCACTATTGCCGTTACCTATCCGAGTGCGTACCCCACCGTATTAGGCGTTGGTGCTTCGGATAAATATAATGCCCGAGAAGCCTCGTCCAATTATGGTCCCGTCGTAAAAGCCTTCGCGCCGGGTGAAAATATATACAGTTGTTCGGCTACTTCCGATAATGCTTATACCGCATATAGCGGCACTTCGCCGGCAACTGCGATGGTATCGGCACTGGCGGCACTAATGCGCTCGCACGACCCCAACTTAACGCCCAAAAGAATCAGAAAGTGCATCACGGAAACACTCGACGAAATGAACAGCACTTATATACTCCCCGGACGTATCAATGCAGAAGAAGCACTGAAATGTTTAAATATCCCGCCCTTTGCTTTTTTTATGGCAGATAGCCTGACGGTAGAAAACATCACCATTTGTCCGGGAGCGAGCATCACTTTTCAGGATACTTCTTATGGACCTGATATTAATTCGTGGAACTGGACTTTTGCGGGCGGGCAGCCTGCCGTTTCCAATATTCCTAACCCAACTGTTACTTTCAATACTGCCGGAGATTATAACGTTACGCTCACCGTGAGCAATCCTTATGGCAGCGACAGCCAAACGCTCACCGTACATGTGGCGCAACCGAGTGCGGTGTTGAGCGGCGATACCATCATCATCAACGGAATGGGAACGGAGTTGCAGTTTACTTTTGACGGCACACCGCCTTATTCACTCACCTACAACAACGGAACTTCCAATATCACCATCAACGATATTACCGAAAATCCCTTTTTTCTGCCGCTTAATCCCACCATCACCGCCGCCGATGAAGAGTCGCAGGTATATCAATATACGCTTGTCAGTGCTTCCGATGCCTATTGCGATATGAATATAAGCGGCACGGCTACTGTTACCGTTTTGGATATAGACGCTTGTGTGGATTGCCCTTACGATTATGTGCAAAATACTTTTTTGGGCGGCGGTTGTGTGAGTGCTTTTAATGTCACTTACAAAGGTTCTTCGCAGGGCATAGGGCGTTTTGAAAAAAGCGGCAATTTGGATATAGGCTTTGATAAAGGAATTTATTTGGTGACAGGAAATGCCAATGAGTTGTTGGAAGGACCGAACCAAAGTGGCGGCACTTCGTTCAACGTGCCGCCGACGGGCAACAACTCCTGCTCGCCGGGGAATGCGGGTGCTGACGGTGATTTGGATTTGAACTTGTCGGTGGGTGCGGGTTTATGTACCAACGATGCCGCCGTTTTGGAATTTGATTTTATTCCTTCCACGCCCAATATCAAATTCAACTATGTATTTGCCTCCGAAGAGTATCCTGAATATGTGTGCAGTTCTTTTAATGATGTATTCGGATTTTTTATCAGTGGTCCGGGCATCAGCGGTCCTTATACCGACAATGCCGTTAATATCGCGCTCATTCCCGGCACCAATTTGCCGGTTACTATCAATAATGTAAATTCCTGGGCAAGCGTCAATGGCACACCTCCTGCGGGCAATTGTATAGATACTTATGACGATTTGCATGTACAACTGAATACAGGCGACCCGCAAAGCGAATTTGATGGTTTCACCGTTCCGCTCACGGCGCGTATTTTGGGGCTTACGCCTTGTCAGGTGTATCATATCAAAATAGCGGTAGCCGATGTGAGCGATGAAATTTTGGATTCGGGAGTATTTTTGGAAGCGAAAAGTTTTACAGACGAAGGCAATGCGCCCAATGTGGTAGCCAATGGTTTTTTTGACCAAGGCACTGGTTTATTCTCTACCTATGAAGGCTGCGAATCTGCTTTTTTTGAGTTTTCGCGCCCCGATTTGGAAGATGATGCCGAGCCGATGGAAATTCATTACAGCCTCGAAGGATTAGCCGAAAACGGTGTGGACTACGAACCTCTGTCGGGAACTATCGTCATTCCGGCGGGCGAAGCTACGGCTGTTTTGGAAATACACGCCCTGCAAGACACCGAAACCGAAGGCATTGAAGAAATTATATTAAATATTGATGATATTCAGTGTACTTGCTCTAATTTTCCGGTGTCGGTTATTTTGCTCATCATTGATAATGTGCTGGTAAATGCGGGTGAAGATGTAGAAATTTGCCAAGGCGAGAGCATACAACTCAATGCCACACCTGCCGACAACATCAGCTATATTTGGTCAAATACACCATACCTCAACGATTCTACTATTCATAATCCCGTTGCCACACCTGCGGTTACTACCACCTTCGGCGTACAATCGGTTGATGAACACGGCTGTATGGCTGAAGATAACATGACGGTATTTGTAGTACCGCCGCCTGCTTTGCCCGCCATTGTTACCGACACCACCATCTGCTCCGGCGAAGCCATTGAATACCAAATCAGTGCTTTGTCGCCGGTATGGGGTTATACTTATCAGTGGAGTCCTGCCACCGGCTTAGATGATGCCACTATCCCGAATCCCACCGTCACCTTAGATGCTTCGCGCACCTACACGCTCACCGTCACCAATGCGGCGGGCTGCGATACCACCATCACCGTCAACCTGAACGCCAGCAGTGTGGACGTGGAAACCGCTTTGCCGGATACTGCTTTTTGTGCGGGCAGCAGCTTAGTATTAAGCGGCGAAAACGGCTTTGCACGCTATGTGTGGAGCACGGGCGACACCACCCAAAGCATCACCATTGACGACATCGGCACTTACATACTCACCGTGTATGACGAAAACAACTGCGCCGATACAGCAGTGGCAGCAGTGACGCTTTATCCTTCGCCGGAGGTGAGTATCAACGGAACAGCGGAAATTAATTTGGGCGAAAGCACTACTTTGAGCACCAACAGCACCTATGCACAATATTTGTGGAATGATGGCTCTGCCAATCCCACTTTGGAGGTTTCGCAGGCGGGCACTTATCAGGTGATGGTATCCAATGAATTTGGGTGCAGCGATACGGCAGATTTTACGCTGAACGTAAAAATAGAAGCACCTTTTTATATCCCCACCGCCTTTTCGCCCAACAACGACCAAATGAACGATAATTTTCGTGTATTTGTAGATGCAGCCCGCATCAGCACCGTAGAGCTATATGTATATAACCGTTGGGGCAACCGCGTATTTGGCGAAAAAAGTGCTGCGCCCCTGTGGAACGGAACTTTTGAAGGCAAAGAAGCGGAGGTGGGCGTATATGTTTATTTTGGTACCGTAGAGCTCATCAACGGCGAGCGCATTGATTTCAAAGGAAACGTGACTTTGGTGCGTTGATGCAACTTCTATTTTGTCTGAACCTTGATTTTTGGGATTAGGGGATAGAACGGATTTTATTTTGTTTTTTTACAACTTCTATTTTGTCTGAACCTTGATTTTTAGGATTAGGGGATAGACAGGATTTTTATTTTGTTTTTTTCACAACTTCTATTTTGTCAGAACCTTGATTTTTGGGATTAAGGGATAGGCAGGATTTTTTTGTTGCCCACCACTTTGACAAAGTTCAAAAATTTGTCAAAGTTAAAAAGAGGTAAGTTAGCGGAGTTCAGAAGTAAGTTAGCGGAGTTCAGAAGTAAGTTAGCGGAGTTCAAGTAAGTTAGCGGAGTTCAGAAGTAAGTTAGCGGAGTTCAGAAGTAAGTTAGCGGAGTTCAGAAGTAAGTTAGCGGAGTTCAGAAGTAAGTTAGCGGAGTTCAGAAGTAAGTTAGCGGAGTTCAGAAGTAAGTTAGCGGAGTTCAGAAGTAAGTTAGCGGAGTTCAGAAGTAAGTTAGCGGAGTTCAGAAGTAAGTTAGCGGAGTTCAGAAGTAAGTTAGCGGAGTTCAGAAGTAAGTTAGCGGAGTTCAGAAGTAAGTTAGCGGAGTTCAGAAGTAAGTTAGCGGAGTTCAGAAGTAAGTTAGCGGAGTTCAGAAGTAAGTTAGCGGAGTTCAGAAGTAAGTTAGCGGAGTTCAGAAGTAAGTTAGCGGAGTTCAGAAGTAAGTTAGCGGAGTTCAGAAGTAAGTTAGCGGAGTTCAGAAGTAAGTTAGCGGAGTTCAGTAAGTTAGCGGAGTTCAGAAGTAAGTTAGCGGAGTTCAGAAGTAAGTTAGCGGAGTTCAGAAGTAAGTTAGCGGAGTTCAGAGTAAGTTAGCGGAGTTCAGAAGTAAGTTAGCGGAGTTCAGAAGTAAGTTAGCGGAGTTCAGAAGTAAGTTAGCGGAGTTCAGAAGTAAGTTAGCGGAGTTCAGAAGTAAGTTAGCGGAGTTCAGAAGTAAGTTAGCGGAGTTCAGAAGTAAGTTAGCGGAGTTCAGAAGTAAGTTAGCGGAGTTCAGAAGTAAGTTAGCGGAGTTCAGAAGTAAGTTAGCGGAGTTCAGAAGTAAGTTAGCGGAGTTCAGAAGTAAGTTAGCGGAGTTCAGAAGTAAGTTAGCGGAGTTCAGAAGTAAGTTAGCGGAGTTCAGAAGTAAGTTAGCGGAGTTCAGAAGTAAGTTAGCGGAGTTCAGAAGTAAGTTAGCGGAGTTCAGAAGTAAGTTAGCGGAGTTCAGAAGTAAGTTAGCGGAGTTCAGAAGTAAGTTAGCGGAGTTCAGTAAGTTTAGCGGAGTTCAGAAGTAAGTTAGCGGAGTTCAGAAGTAAGTTAGCGGAGTTCAGAAGTAAGTTAGCGGAGTTCAGAAGTAAGTTAGCGGAGTTCAGAAGTAAGTTAGCGGAGTTCAGAAGTAAGTTAGCGGAGTTCAGAAGTAAGTTAGCGGAGTTCAGAAGTAAGTTAGCGGAGTTCAGAAGTAAGTTAGCGGAGTTCAGAAGTAAGTTAGCGGAGTTCAGAAGTAAGTTAGCGGAGTTCAGAAGTAAGTTAGCGGAGTTCAGAAGTAAGTTAGCGGAGTTCAGAAGTAAGTTAGCGGAGTTCAGAAGTAAGTTAGCGGAGTTCAGAAGTAAGTTAGCGGAGTTCAGAAGTAAGTTAGCGGAGTTCAGAAGTAAGTTAGCGGAGTTCAGAAGTAAGTTAGCGGAGTTCAGAAGTAAGTTAGCGGAGTTCAGAAGTAAGTTAGCGGAGTTCAGAAGTAAGTTAGCGGAGTTCAGAGGTAAGTTAGCGGAGTTCAGAGGTAAGTTAGCGGAGTTCAGAGGTAAGTTAGCGGAGTTCAGAGGTAAGTTAGCGGAGTTCAGAGGTAAGTTAGCGGAGTTCAGAGGTAAGTTAGCGGAGTTCAGAGGTAAGTTAGCGGAGTTCAGAGGTAAGTTAGCGGAGTTCAGAGGTAAGTTAGCGGAGTTCAGAGGTAAGTTAGCGGAGTTCAGAGGTAAGTTAGCGGAGTTCAGAGGTAAGTTAGCGGAGTTCAGAGGTAAGTTAGCGGAGTTCAGAGGTAAGTTAGCGGAGTTCAGAGGTAAGTTAGCGGAGTTCAGAGGTAAGTTAGCGGAGTTCAGAGGTAAGTTAGCGGAGTTCAGAGGTAAGTTAGCGGAGTTCAGAGGTAAGTTAGCGGAGTTCAGAGGTAAGTTAGCGGAGTTCAGAGGTAAGTTAGCGGAGTTCAGAGGTAAGTTAGCGGAGTTCCGAGGTAAGTTAGCGGCGTTCAGAGGTAAGTTAGCGGAGTTCAGAGGTAAGTTAGCGGAGTTCAGAGGTAAGTTAGCGGAGTTCAGAGGTAAGTTAGCGGAGTTCAGAGGTAAGTTAGCGGAGTTCAGAGGTAAGTTAGCGGAGTTCAGAGGTAAGTTAGCGGAGTTCAGAGGTAAGTTAGCGGAGTTCAGAGGTAAGTTAGCGGAGTTCAGAGGTAAGTTAGCGGAGTTCAGAGGTAAGTTAGCGGAGTTCAGAGGTAAGTTAGCGGAGTTCAGAGGTAAGTTAGCGGAGTTCAGAGGTAAGTTAGCGGAGTTCAGAGGTAAGTTAGCGGAGTTCAGAGGTAAGTTAGCGGAGTTCAGAGGTAAGTTAGCGGAGTTCAGAGGTAAGTTAGCGGAGTTCAGAGGTAAGTTAGCGGAGTTCAGAGGTAAGTTAGCGGAGTTCAGAGGTAAGTTAGCGGAGTTCAGAGGTAAGTTAGCGGAGTTCAGAGGTGAGTTAGGGGAGTTCAGAGGTGTTAGCGGAGTTCAGAGGTAAGTTAGCGGAGTTCAGAGGTAAGTTAGCGGAGTTCAGAAGTCAGTTAGCGGAGTTCAGAAGTCAGTTAGCGGAGTTCAGAGGTAAGTTAGCGGAGTTCAGAGGTGAGTTAGCGGAGTTCAGAGGTGAGTTAGCGGAGTTCAGAGGTAAGTTAGCGGAGTTCAGAGGTGAGTTAGCGGAGTTCAGAGGTGAGTTAGCGGAGTTCAGAGGTGAGTTAGCGGAGTTCAGAGGTGAGTTAGCGGAGTTCAGAAGTGAGTTAGTCGAGTTCAGAAGTGAGTTAGTCGAGTTCAGAAGTGAGTTAGTCGAGTTCAGAAGTGAGTTAGTCGAGTTCAGAAGTGAGTTAGTCGAGTTCAGAAGTGAGTTAGTCGAGTTCAGAAGTGAGTTAGTCGAGTTCAGAAGTGAGTTAGTCGAGTTCAGAAGTGAGTTAGCGGAGTTTGGAAGTAAGTTAGCGGAGTTCAGAGGTAAGTTAGCGGAGTTCAGAGGTAAGTTAGCGGAGTTCAGAGGTAAGTTAGCGGAGTTCAGAGGTAAGTTAGCGGAGTTCAGAGGTAAGTTAGCGGAGTTCAGAGGTAAGTTAGCGGAGTTCAGAGGTAAGTTAGCGGAGTTCAGAGGTAAGTTAGCGGAGTTCAGAGGTAAGTTAGCGGAGTTTGGAAGTAAGTTAGCGGAGTTCAGAGGTAAGTTAGCGGAGTTCAGAGGTAAGTTAGCGGAGTTCAGAGGTAAGTTAGCGGAGTTCAGAGGTAAGTTAGCGGAGTTCAGAGGTAAGTTAGCGGAGTTCAGAGGTAAGTTAGCGGAGTTCAGAAGTAAGTTAGCGGAGTTCAGAAGTAAGTTAGCGGAGTTCAGAAGTGAGTTAGTCGAGTTCAGAGGAGAGTTAACCGAGTTCAGAGGTAGGGGGGTACTTATATAGGTGGGGGGGGTACCTAGGTAACTCCCCCCTCAGCTACCCCCTCCAACAACATTTATACATAGATGAGTTATTAATATTTGCCTTATAAATAAGGGGTTTTTACACTCCAACAGGCACTCAAAGTGCTTTTGTTCAAAAAATATCCGGTTTTATGTGGTTTTTTAGTGCCAAATAAAAAAGTAGCTCTTAAACGCCGTAGGTGTGATTTTTTTGTAAAAAACAATGCTCTAAATAAAGATAATATGCTGTTATCTTCTTTATCAGTTAAATAATACTGCTTGCCCCTCTTTTTTAAGTCGCCAACTATCTTGTCCAACACGTTCTGCAATATTCTCTAATACACTTAAAATAGTCTGACTTTCTGGTGTCGTTCCGTTTTTGAGAAGTGGTAAAATTGCTAAAACAATTTCATCAAAATGTGGACTTTTGTTTTCTCTTTCCATTCGTCTCAAATAGCTGATTAAATAATATTTTATCCGAAGCCTTACATCTATATGAGTTGCAAATTTTGTATTTTTCTTGATGGTAAATTTTTCTGTTTTTTCATCATAATCAAACTTGTCAAGTAGAATAGGTGTCAAGTCGGTATATTCTTTTTTCAGTAAGTCTAAGAAGCCAAGTTCTAAGCCTTTAATGATAAGCTCGTCATTGATTTGCTCTAAAGTCGCACCGTTATATTTTGCAATGATTCCTTCAATGGTTTGCATTACAATTTCTGCAATGTCTAACCCTAAGTTGGCTTTCATTATTGCTTTTGGATTGCGAACCTTACGGAAATTAATTATTAATTGTCCTGATAGAACTGTAAAAGGGTTTTGTCTTTTCTTGAAACTTGTCTGCCCGTTTTTTTGTGCAACAGCACCCGCATATTCAAAACCACAACTTTCTGCGGTGTCAATTATTAAGTGCCAAAACTCTGGGTCTTTATGAGCAAAAACAAATGAAAGCCAACGGTCATATTTTAGAACACGATACATTTCTTTAATGCTTTGTGCCATTAGTTGGTTGTATTCATGTTTGCTTTTATCGTGCGCTCCACCTTCTATTGCCTCGTCTTTAAAATCTTGCTCGGTAACTTCCAAGTCAAGCCAAGCGTTCCACATTGCAGATAAATCCAAATAAGGAATTTTCTTTCCATAAGGTGGGTCAGTATAGATATAGTCAACTGTTTCTTTTGGAATAAACTTTAGATTGGTTGCTGTGCCTTTTACAATTTGTGCATTTGAAATAGTTTTATTGTTAATAAAATATTCCATTTCTTTTTTTGCTTCTCTAACTTTTTTATATCTCAATTTAAAAAATTGCATAATATCTAAATTAACTGGTATTGGTGCTATCCTATATCTGTAATATCTAAAAGCAGCCGCATCACCACCACCGTCACCACGAGTTGAAGAAGAATGATAAGTTAAGTTGGCTTTTGTAACTAAACCAGAGAACATTAATAACAAAGTATTCCTAATATTTTCGTTGGACTGTTTGAGAATAATTGATTTAAGAAGTCCCAATTGTGCTGTTTGTTTGTCACTGAATAATTGGTCAACTGTTGACACATCAGAGCCTTTTGGCAAAGGAATTGGTTTGGGTCCTTCATATTTCTTTAGGGCTTTCTTTATTTCGTCATCTGTTTTGGGTTCCTTCTTTAAATATTCTTCTTTTACTTCATTAAATGCTTGAGTTAGGTCAGCTTGCTTTACTGGTGCAATAAGAGACTGAACCAAAAAAACAGCCATTGGATTTAGGTCAATGTTAATTGCACTTCGGCTGTTCATTAATGCTTCAATTGCAGTAATACCACTACCTCCAAAGGGGTCAAGCACTAAATCTCGGACTTACTAAAATTCTTGATGTATTCGGCAACTACATTCCAAGTTTGTTTGGTAAAATAACCGTGCACACCAAAATGTCTTTTGGCTTGTTGTTTTCTTACTGGAATTTCTTCAAGTAGTGGTCTATTGTTGTAATCAAATCCTGTTTTATAAGCAGTTTGAGGTTCATAGACAAAGTTTTTTCCAACCTGAAAACTCGTTGGTGCAAGCAGTAATTCTAAATTTTTCCAATGATTTTCAATGTTTTCTAATTCAAAAAACAGAACAGGTTTATCGGTGTCGGCTGTTCTGAAAACAGAAAATTCTACACCATTGCAAAGCGTAAAATAATTGCTTCTTATTTCGGGGTGTGTAGCATAGCTGTAAACTTGTTCAACATTGTCGTTATTAATTATTTTTTGGTTGGGTGCTTTTGCATCTAAAACCCAAGCAAAATTATTTTCAACTTTCAGGGCATAATCAGGCACGAGGTTTACTGGTCTTTTTTTACTGCCAATTTTCAAAAAAGGGTGTTGGAGTGTTTTGCTCCTGACTATATTTTCTTGTGTGTAGCCAAGTTCTCTTATTATTGGCAGGATTATCACCTCCCTGACACTATCTTCTTTAAAATCAGGGTCATCAGCAATTTTTTTAAAATCTAATTTTCCGAATAATTTCTCTTTTGTTATTGTTATATCTTTCATTGATAGCAAAGGTTTTAGTTTTTTAATTCATTCAATTTTCTTACATTTTCCGTTTCCGCAAATATCCACATATTTCCCCAAACAAAAAAAACACTTTTCTCACCGCCACACCTTTTGAGCGCAAACTAACGCACCTGCAAAGTCGCAAAGTGCGATTTTTATGCAAAATTATCAATACAACAAAAAAAACACAGCGCAAAAGCCTCGCCAGCTAATGGTTGGCTATTATTAGTTGCTAAAATATTTGTTGATTTTATCAGTAATCTCTTGGCTGCTCGGCAGCAGGTTTTGATACGGTTTGGGCAGTTTATCGGTGAGCGTATAAGTGGCAACACCAATAGGCAGTTGTGATGTTTTTAGCGAATACTCCACAATGGTTCTATTTTTTTCTTTGCAGATGATGATGCCAATGCTGTCGTTTTCATTTGGCAATTTGATTTTATCATTCAAAACAGAAAGATAGAATTCCATTTTTCCTTTGTACTCCGGCAAAAATTCGCCTACTTTGAGTTCAATGGCTACAAGACACCGCAACTGACGATGATACAACAAAAGGTCTATAAAATACTCTTTTTCATCTACTTCTAAGCGAAACTGATTGCCCATAAACGTGAATTGATGTCCCATTTCGAGCAAAAAATTTCTTATATTTTGAATGAGTGCATTTTCTAGTTCCCGTTCAGAGTGTTGCTCCGATAATTCCAAAAATCAAAAATATGAAGCACATTCTTCGTCCAACCGAATTTTTTAGTTGCCAAAATATAGAATTTGCGCTCAAGAGAATCATTGCATTTATTCAGAATGACAATCTGTTTGCTCCAACTAATTTCTCCAACCAATGGTTGGAGATTTATATCTGAATGATATTCAGTATAAAACTGTGCCATAAGCCATAAGTTGGTGGTAGAGAATCCGCCCACACCCGGAAATTCCTGTTGCAATTCTTTGGATAAAGCAGGAACAATGGCTTTGCCCCAGCTTTCAGCCTGTTTTTCGGCTATGGATTTACCAATTTCCCAGTATAAGTTGATAAGCAGCACATTCACTGCTTTCAGGGCTTCGTATTGAGCCTGTCTTACTTTTTGCTTAATTTCAGCAATAAAATCCGATTGCTGTATTTTTTCAATACTCATATTGCAAATGGTTATAAGTAATTAAAATGGTTTTTTATAAAAGTCGCAAAGTGCGATTTTTATAAAAATTATCAATACAACAAAAAAAACACAGCGCGAAAGCCTTGCTAGCCTCTGCGCTATGATTTTTTTCAAAAAAGCTCAAAAAAAACTCGCCCAATATCAACGGCTCCACATCAATTTGTGTCCGCCGCGCCAGCCATTATCGCTGCGCACCTCCACCCAATACAAGCCCGTCTGCAAATGCGACAAAGGCAACACCATATCTCTCGCTATGCCGATTTGCAGGAGGGTTTCATTTTCTTCATATACCACCCTGCCCTGTATATCCAATACTATCACCGCCACCCGCAAATTCTCTTTGTTGCTGAGAAGGTGCAAAGTAGGAAGCGTGCCGCCGACAGCCGGATTTGGAAACAGTTCGCTGCTGAATGGTCTGCCTGCTGTCGCCGCCGTCTGCCCTTGTTTGTTTACACAGCCGCCTATCTGTGCCGTAAAATCGCTGCCCTGCTGCGCCCAAAAATTCTGAATGAGTTGTATATAGGCTCCTGCATCGTAGAGTACTGTTGCACCACTGTTGATTTGCTGAGTAGAAGCAATATAATCCGAAACGGTATAAGTTTCATTATTGCCGCTTGCCACATTTCCGCTCAAATTCATATCCACCACACACAACGCAATTTCGCAGGCATCGCCGATGCCGGTTTGGTCGCTATCGAGTTGGTCGGCGTTGGCATCGAGCGGGCAGTTATCGCAATGCGCCAATACGCCGTCATTGTCGGTATCGCTCAAATCAATACCACAGGACACATCGGGCGAAGACCACGAAAAACCCGCATTGGTATTGGCATAATTCACCCAGTTTTGCCATGCTGTGCAATCATTTTGTAGATAAAATTGAAGCCAAGGCAATACCACATTCAGCGCAATCGTGTGCTGATTATCAATAGAAGTATAAGGTCCGTAGCCAAAGCAACTGAAACCTTCTCCAAAATAACAAGAGCCTGCCTCACCGGAACCATCGGTAAACTGACAATGCGTGCCGCCCACTATTTTCAAAAATGTTTTGCAAGCCGAAGCCGTTGCATTATACAAATTGCGCTGGTTGCTGGTATCTGCCACACAATCTTCCACACCTGCCACCACCAAAGAAGGCATCGCCACCGAAGGAGCTACGCTCAACGCCGTAGTGGGCGTGGTGTTGGGAGCTGCTGCCAACGTAAAAATACAATCTACATCGGGGGCAGTTGCCGCTGCCAGATAAGTGCAGCCGCCTCCCATAGAGTGTCCGCCGATAGCAGTTTTTCCGTTGATTTTACCAAAAAAAATAGAGGAAGCATCATTGCCTTTCGCTGTCACCAGCTCCGCGCTCACTTTCAGGTGGTCGGCAAATTGGGTATGGTTGGGCGAAGTGCCGGTATTGGAAGTAGGGAGAGCCACTATAAAACCTTTTGTCGCTAAAAAATCGCTCAAATACGAATACGCCGTAGCATTAATCGTAAAGCCGTGCCCGAAAGCTACCACCGGAAATTGCCCGTCAGCGACCGCTGTATTAGTACCCGCCGTTATCGCCGGATAATACACATTGGTTGTAAAAGTGCTGCCATCATTGCCGATAAAAGTAAAAGTAGTGCTGCCGATGGGATAATTTTGTGCCTGAAGCGCACCAAATTGTACTATTATCAAAAAAAATAGTGCAATTTTTGAAAAAAAACGAGTAAAAAGCTGCATTTTAAGAAAGATATGTTTTTTGAGGTTAAATACTAAAAAAGTGTCAATATTTATTTTTCAAAAATAATGATTATTTTAGAATAAGAATAAATTTTGCTGTTATGAAACGCCTGTTGATAATTTTTGTAAAAAATATGCGCTTGGGAGCAGTAAAAACGCGCTTGGCACAAGGCATCGGTGCGGAGGCAGCTTTGGAAGTGTATCGGTTTTTGCTCCGGCATACGGCAAATATCTGCGCCACTTTAGAAACAAGCATCAAAAAATGGGTGTATTATTCGGATAAAATAGAAAAAAACGACCTTTGGAACGATGCTGTATATGAAAAACATACCCAAAGCGGGGCAGATTTGGGGCAGCGTATGGAAAATGCGTTCAGAGAAGGCTTTGAAGCGGGATTTCAGGAAATTGTCATCATCGGCAGCGATACTTTTGAATTAAACACCGCCGTACTTGCTGCTGCTTTTAAACAACTGCAACAACACGATGCGGTGGTCGGTGCAGCGGCTGACGGCGGCTATTATCTTTTGGGAATCAAGGAGATGAACGCAGGGTTGTTTTGCAACAAACGCTGGAGCAGCGATGAGGTATTGGCGGCAACTTTGGGATTTGAGCGAAAAAAGTGTTACCCTGCTGCCTCTGCTTCACGACATTGACACCCCCGAAGACTGGCAACGGTATCAAATATTATCGGCTGCTTTGCCGCCGCCTTTATCATAAAAAAATGCCCCGCAAGAGCATTGCTTTCTTGCGGGACAAAAGGGTGTTTTTTTTACAGCACAAAAAACTACTTGCGTGGTGCTTTGTGTTCCTGACGTTTTTCTTTCATTTCGGCTTTGCGTTCTTCGCGCATCGCTTCAAACTTTTTAAATTGTTCGGGAGTCAGAATTTGTTTTAATTCGGCTTCAAATTTTTCTTTTACGGCTTGGCGATCGCTTTTGTCGCCTTCTTTGGCAGCGTGGCGGTCGTCTTTAAATTGTTGTTGCAAGGTACGCACTTGCTGTGCCTGTTCTTTGCTCAAACCCAATTCTTCTATCATCATTTGGATTCGTTTTTCGCCATCGGCACGCATAGCGCGTGTGGGGGCTTGTTGAGTTTGTGCCATCAAACTGCTGCTTATCATCAGCAGGAATACAAAAATTACTTTTTTCATAAAAAAATTGATACTGTGTTTTTTAAAATTTACAAATAAAATAATGTCTTTGCGAATAAAGGTAAGCTGTTTTTTATTGCGCTAAATAGATACTATCATATTTTTAGTTATCTATATCTTCTGTGTCGTCAAAATCCATTATCAAAAAACGATGCTTCAGTTGTTCAAATTTAAACATTTTTTCTTTGTCTGCATCTTGCATCATTTTTTTCAAGTCGCCTTTCCATTGTTGAATTTGAGGTTCTACTTCTTTGCGCAATCTTTCTATATCGGCATCGTATTTTTTCACCAACCCCGCACTTTCTTTCACCAAATCATCTTTTTGTTTTTTCAATTTTTCCATCGCCGCTTTGCGCTCGTCGGCATTTTTTAAATCTTTCAGTTGGCGGCGGCTTTGTTTCATTTGGTCGGCTTGGCGGCGAAGCTGCTCAATGAGTTGCTGGTCGCTTTTGGATATGTTGCGATTGAGTTTTTCGCGTTGAGTTTTTACGGTGGGCATCACATTTTTCTGTACATATTCGCGAATTTTTTTGCGCTGTTCGCGGGCTTCGGGGCTTTGGTGTTGTTCTTTGCGCTGTTCGCGTTTTTCTTTCATTTCAGCTTTGCGTTCTTCGCGCAGGCTTTGGTATTTTTCAAATTGCTGAGGGGTCAATATTTTCTTTAATTCAGTTTCATATTTGTCTTTCAGGGCTTGGCGGTCGCTTTTGTCGCCTTCTTTGGCTGCTTGGCGGTCGGTTTTAAGTTGTTGTTGCAGCGTGCGCATTTGCTGTGCCTGTTCTTTGTTCAAACCTAATTGTTTAATCAGGGTTTGAATTTGCTTTTCGCCATCGGCACGCATATCGTGTGCGGGGGCTTGTCGGTTTTGCGCCATTAAAACGGTACTTATCATCAGCAGGAGCGCGAAAATTACTTTCTTCATAAATAAAAATGATATTATGTTTTTAAAATAAAATAATGTTGTTTTGACTAACGACTCATCTTTAAGTTTATTGTGAAACATAAAAAAACAAAACAGAACGTTTTAAATATTTTATTCATAATCAGGTGATTATACTGCAAATATTATTGAATTAAAATTATATCATTTAAACAGGTGTTTCAGCAAACCTATCTCGTTTTTATTTGTTATGTTGTTCGTTGATATTCATTATCCATCACCTCTTTTATGAAACCTGATTTTAATACTTTGGGTGCGCTCAAAGCGAGTGGTTATCGTGCCAAGAGCATCAAACAAGAGCTACGCTCCAATTTGCTCGCCGCCCTTCAACATAAAAAAAACGTCTTTGAAGGTATCATCGGCTACGAACACAGCGTAATTCCTGATTTGGAACGCGCCATTTTGTCGCAGCACAATATATTATTACTCGGCTTGCGTGGGCAGGCAAAAACGCGCATCGCCCGAATGATGGTACATTTATTAGATGAATATGTGCCTTATGTGGCGGGCAGCGAATTGTACGAAGATCCCTTGCAGCCTCTTTTACACAGCACCCGCCAACTGCTCGAAGCACAAGGCGATGCCACTCCCATCGAGTGGCTGCACTGCAGCGAACGCTACAACGAAAAATTAGCCACACCCGATGTATCCGTTGCCGACCTCATCGGCGACATTGACCCCATCAAAGCTGCCAACTTACGTCTGTCTTATGCCGATGAGCGCGTTATTCACTACGGACTTATTCCGCGCTCCAACCGCAGCATTTTCGTTATCAACGAATTGCCCGATTTACAAGCGCGTATTCAAGTGTCTTTATTCAATATTTTGCAGGAAGGAGATATTCAAATTCGAGGTTTTAAAGTGCGTCTGCCTTTGGATATTCAATTTGTATTTACTGCCAATCCCGAAGATTATACCAATCGCGGCAATATAGTGACACCGCTCAAAGACCGCATTGAGAGCCAGATTCTTACCCATTATCCTGTTTCTATTGCGGTGGCGGCACGCATTACCCAACAAGAAGCACATACAATAGCACAAGAGGCGCAGGTAGCGGTAAATGAACGCCTCAAAACAGCTATTGAACAAATTGCTTTTGAAGCCCGCGACAATGAATATGTAGATGCCAAAAGCGGTGTGTCGGCGCGGTTGAGCATTTCGGCGATGGAAAATTTGTACAGTACCGCCGAGCGGCGAGCTTTGCTCAATAGCGAAACACATACACAAGCGCGGTGGAGCGATTTTTGGGGAATTGTTCCTGCTATTACCGGAAAAATAGAATTGGTGTATGAAGGCGAGCAGGAGGGGGCTTTTTTAGTGGCGCAAAGTTTAATCAACAGCAGTCTCAAAAAAACATTCCTCAGTTATTTTCCCGACCCCGAATTATTTAAAAAACGAAAAAAGAAGACCCTTACACGTCCATAGCGGCGTGGTTCGGCGAGGGAAATACCACAGAATTAATGGTGGACGACAGCCACACCGATTATGAAAAAAATTAAAAAACATAGGCGGTTTGCAAACATTCGTACAAAAACTGCACCCCGATACAAGCCTGCACGAGCAATATTTGTTGATGGAACTTTGCTTATTTGGAATGGCGGAATTTTCAAAAATCAATAAAAATATCGTACAGGGCGGCGTACAGTTCAAAGATTTATTGGACAGTATGATAAATTTGCAAAAAGATTTTAATTTTGAAGAATAAATAAAAACCCAAAAAATATTTACCGCTACGCTTGTGTGTGTGTTTCAATATATCAATATATGGATAATTGCTGTTATAGGGTGGCTCATCGGCTATCATCATATAACGGCGCAAAGTTGCAGTGTTGATATTCAGCTTTTTCCTAAAAAAAATACACCGCTGAGTATAAGTTTGCACCCTGTCGCCTTTTATGCTTATCCTGATATTTATTACACACTCGCCTTGCCCGAAGGCACAGATATTACCCGTTGGATTAAAAATATTGCGGCTTACGACAAGCGCGGCAATAAAGTAAAATATCGCCTTTTGGAAGGAAATACGCTGCTTTTTCCGAATACGCCCTCACCTTTGGATTCGGTATATTACGAAATTACGGGCGGCGAAGCAGCAATGACGGCAGCTTTTTATACCGAAAGAGAAAATGTGCTATTTGCTCACCCTTATTTTTTTGTCGGTTTTTTTCAGAATAATCCACAATTGGTGCAATACAATTTACACATTAAAGCACCGGCGGCGGCAACATCTTTTTTATTGGAGCGCAACTGCCGTCAGGGTTCTTTTGACGAAATTGCTCAGGAAAGCATCTGTTTTGCTCCTTTTGACAGCACCACTTTCCGCATTGACGACACACATTTTGAAATTCAGTCTTTTTGCAACGACCCTGCCCTCACCGCTATACGCCTGCAACGCATCATAGAACCTGCGCTCAAAGCCGTCAAAAAATTCGGCGGTGCGGCGGTAGCAGTGCCTTCGTATCGTTTTGTGGTGGTGCAATTACCCGCAGAGCAGGCAGCCAAAGGCGGCAGCGGAGCTTTGTCGTTTGCCGACAACAGCCTAATCGTAGTCCCCGAACTCCATAGCGGGCAAGCCGAAAAAATGTTGTTGCAACAAGTAGCTGCACACGAGTTTTTGCACAATTTTATTCCGCGCCGCCTCCGCAGCGATGCCCTCCGCAGCGATGTTCCTATTGTGCAGCACTCGCAGCATTGGTGGCTCTACGAAGGAGTAACGGAATACTTCAGTTGGTTGGCACTGTGGCAACAGGGGCTGTTGAGCGATGCGCAATTTGAGCAGATGCTGCGCCATAAATTGACCACTTACACCGAAATGCCCGAAGTGCCGCTACTGCGCTACGGCGAACAGCAAGCGGCGGGCGGCGATGCGGCGGCGCGAATGCCTTATTATTTTAAAGGAGCAATAGCAGCTTTTTGTATGGATATTGCACTGCGCGAAACCTCCGGCGGCAAACGCGGCTTACAACACTTACTTTTGGATTTTTGGCATGAAAGAAGTAAAAATGACAGTGTTGTTTATTTTTCGGAGCAATATTTTTTGGATACGCTGGCGCAACAACCCGCTATGGCAGCTTTACAAAAGCCATTGCTGTCAGAAATGCTTCTCAAATCAAAATCAACATTGCCTTACAATAATTTTTTGGAAAAAGTTGGCTGGAATTTTGTAGAAAACGGCAAAGCCACCGTTCATACTTTCGGAAATTTTGATATAGCAGAGGGGAAACGCTATTTTTATTGTACCGATGTAGGGCAAAACACCCTGAATTTGGAAGAAGCTGATGCACTGCTCTCTGTCAATGGCGAAGCTGTAAACGCCCGCAATTACGAACAAATATTGGAGCTGCTTCGTTATCCGCAGGCGGAACAAAGTGTGGAGTTGGAGGTGCTGCGAAAAGGAAAAACACAGCAATTGCGTGGTGTAGCCATGGAGATAGAAGTAAAAATAAACAACGCTCTCCTACAAACCGATAATTTTAGCGAGGCACAATTTCAACTGCGAAAATCCCTGTTAAAACCCTGATAATTATACCAAATAAATAGTAGGGTAGTGTTTTAACAGGGAAGCAAATTGCAGGTATATACCTACAAGTCCGAGCGTTTAAAACAAGCGGTTTAACCTTGATAGGGTTAAACCGCTTGTAAATACAATATTACCGCCACTAAAATAGAGGCGGCAAGATATTATATCGTGCCTAATAATATTTATAAAAGCACTAATTTATATCATTCAAATATCTATTTGGCATAGTTGTTTTACAGATTTAATTCCATTCAAAGTGGCTGATATTAGCAATAATATCAGCCGCATCATTACAAAATGGAAGACTTTATATACTGTGTCATTTAGATATTTATTTATTTGGTATTACTTATCTTATCTGATAACCGTAATTTTTAAGCAAAGGGAGGGGCAGGGAGTAGGACACGCTACGGGTACACAAGGGTCGTTGTCGTTAGGGTCGGTATCGCTGAGTACACCATCATTATCGTTGTCCACAATAGCGGCAGCCACCGTATAAGTTTGTGTTCCGCAAGTAGTAACCACCGTATTTACAATGTTGTTGCTTACAGCATTATTAAATGTCAAATCTCCGTTGTTATTCATCGTCCAAGTATTAGAGTTTACCAACTCAAATGTAACAGTTTGGTCGCTGGTAAAATTAATACTGAACAAAGCCGTACTGCTGCCGGTGGCAAAGTTTTGCACTGCGCCCACATCAGCCGAAGAAAACATTTTGTAATAATAACCATCGCCCCCGTCTATTGCCGGAATAGTGGAGAGATCTTCGCCCAAACTAAGTGCTGTGGACTCCGTGAATCCCGACCAAGCGACAGTAGCTGTAGTAGGGTAACGGATAGTAAACACAGTGCTGTTCCAAAAATTATTGGGAGGCGTAATATAATCCGCTTGGCTCAACAGATTAACTGTGAGTGTTTCATTTTCTAATGAGAGGCAGAAATCAGCTTGCGCTTGTAAGTTCAAATAGCTACTCATTAATAAAATTCCAGCGCATAAAAATCTTTTAATTGTATTCATATAATTGTTATTAAAATGTATAATTGAAAAAAAATGTTTTGCTTACATAAGTGTAAAATTTTTTAATCGCGCTTATATTGATGTTATTTAGATGTATAATTAAAAAATGTTTGCTTGTATATTATGGAAGTTGCTCTTGAATAATAGAGGTAGGGCTATATGAGGGATTTAGAGGGTTCATTAAGATATTATTACTGATGAGGTTTACTTCCGTTTGTGAGCCTGCCAAAACGACCTTTCCGTTTAAATCAACATCTTCTCTGGTATACCCCGTAACGGTATAAGTTTTGGAAAAAAAGGTGTTGCCGGGGGCAATCAATACTTTTGTAGAAATCGGATTTACATCGGTGTTACTGCCTGCCAGTACAAGTTTTTTGTCGCCGTTGGTATTGCCCGCCCTTAATGCAGTTTTATTGTTAGACAAAAGTCGTTGTGCTCCTTGCCCGTAGGTGAGAGTCTCAGGGTCGGTAAAATCAATATTTTGTGTAATATTACTGAGAGAAATGGCGGTAGCTGTCATAACTCCTAAATGATTCCGATGCCTCACCGCAACATAATAATCATCAGATATTACACTAAATATTATCGGCGTATTTCCATCAGTTTCTACTATATCACCATCGCGCTGCAAGAGCACTGCTTTTTTGTCAATAATAACAGAAGGGGTGTTTTTATCGCGTAATTCTACTAATATCCAATCCACTATGGCATCGCTGCCTGTTATATTTAAAATGCTGGTGTCTTCAATAATCTGATTGGCATTATAGTTGAACGGAGTTATATTATAAGGTTGTTGTAGTGGTAGTAATTCTAAGGTGCGAATATTATCGCGCATAAGTCCGGTAGATACAACATAAGCTCCTTGCAAAATTACTTTTGGACTAATACTGACATGGTAAGTATTGTTCGGTTGAGAGCTGCATGCATCGCCTATGCCGTCACCATCTGAGTCTGCTTGGTCATTGTTGGCGGTGTTGGGGCAGTTGTCACACGCATCGCCTATGCCGTCACCATCTGAGTCTGCTTGGTCGTTGTTGGCGATGTTGGGGCAGTTGTCGCACACATTTCCGAGTTATCGCCGTCAGTATTGGCTTGGTCATTGTTGGCGGTGTTGGGGCAATTGTCGCATACATTTCCGAGGTTATCACCGTCAGTATTGGCTTGGTCGTTGTTGGCGGTGTTGGGGCAATTGTCGCATACATTTCCGAGGTTATCACCGTCAGTATTGGCTTGGTCGTTGTTGGCGGTGTTGGGGCAGTTGTCACATATATTTCCGAGGTTGTCGCCGTCAGTATTGGCTTGGTCGTTGTTGGCGATGTTGGGGCAGTTGTCGCACACATTTCCGAGGTTGTCGCCGTCAGTATTGGCTTGGTCGTTGTTGGCGGTGTTGGGGCAGTTGTCACATATATTTCCGAGGTTGTCACCGTCAGCATTGGCTTGGTCGTTGTTGGCGGTATTGGGGCAGTTGTCGCATACATTTCCGAGGTTGTCGCCGTCAGCATTGGCTTGGTCGTTGTTGGCGGTGTTGGGGCAGTTGTCGCACACATTGCCTATGCCATCGCCATCATTATCGGCTTGCGAAGGGTTTGAAATTAAAGGGCAGTTGTCGGAATAGTCTGTTATACCATCATTATCAGCATCTGAAACACAATCATTTAAGCAGGTTGTCAGGTTCAATTTATTATTTACTGCTGTAATTGAAGCGGCAGACCAGTTGATGGAGGGGCTTGCCAAATTAAAACTCGGCGACATAATATAGCCACTGTTAGCACCGTCGTGAGTAACAGTAAAATTATGTCCATTTTCGTGAGAGGTATTATGGCGCACTGCTTGCAGGGTGGCTCCGAGTGTACTCGCAATATCTTCTGTCAAATTATATTTGCCCGATGTACTACAAATACCCGGGTTGGTAATTGCCAAACCCGTATAACTGGAGTTGCCATTATAGGTCAAGTTTCGCCCTGTCAAAAGTTGCCCAATATCATGTGTCTGCGTAAAACCCCCTTGTGAGGCCCACCCCGCAAAACTATTGGCAGCAAATGGAAATGCACCACCTGTCAGTAGTCCTGAAATATCTGTTGTACTTGACCATACAGAGGCAGTGGTGGTTTCAATAAAAAACTCTATCAATTGCCACTCTATGGCATAATTAAAAACGTCGTCAAAATCGCTGGCAACAAGATTATATATAGAAGCCACCCAATCTTGAACATTAGCAGTAGAAGCCGGAACTCCTTTATGATAATGATAGTACAAGGAATCGCAGGCAATAGCCACTTCTGCTACTTTACAACCCAATATGGCTTTTTCATTAGCAGCTAATTGCTCAATAACTTCTTTCTGTGCTTTTTCTGTTTCTTGAGATAAACAACTGATCGTATAATTTTTAATTACGTCTTGTTTGCGATATGTAATATATACATTGTCTGCTAATTTGTCATCAAACCGCTTTGCCGATTCTGTATAATATTCATCACCATTTTCTATCCAAGATGCTACTAACCAATTTTCTCCTATGCTAAAGCGCAATTTGTCGCTGCTATTACTTCTATAATGGTGAACTTGTTGTGATGGCAAATCTTCAATAATTCCCGTATTTGTTTTAATGCGAACAGTCGCTTGCGGACTGACAATAGAGACAGGAATTAATTGAGAGGCTAAGATATTTTTATCACCAATTGTAAAGGAGGTTATGTTTTTATTACTAAATGCCGAATACAACTGAGTAGTAGAGATACTATTTAATTGCACATTAACAAAACAATCACCTAATATACTACTGTCTTTTGAGAACGGATAAGGATAAGACGTATAATCCTGAGCCAACGTGCTTGTAAAACAAAGCAGTAAAACGATGCAATAATATTTGCTTTTCATACCCCATAGCATTTAATTGTTTATAAAAATTGTTAAGTTTGCATATATGCATATATCTTATAAAATCATTATATGCAAAATCAATACCAATTATATGAGTAAAAAAACTAAATGGTATAAAAACAGATATTATTTTTTATATTAAAGTATTGTTAGTCGGATTTAATTGTGATTTTTTTATTTATTTATTGGAGTAATTTGTGTTTTTATACATATTGTAATATAACTATAATTAAATGTGCCTGAGAATAAAAAAATAATTATTTAAAAAATTTTTTTTATTAATTGTTTTAATTTATTCTCAAGGAATTAAAATAGAGTAATATTTTAATACGTTTTGTCTGTTTTTTAATACAATCCATATAATTTGAGTACTTTGAATTGAGGGAAGCAATATTGATTGCTGTGTTGTATAGGGAATGATTTTTTCGTATAGTAAAGGTCGTTTCATGGTGTCATATATCCATAATTCATACAGTTCATCGGTGTTTAACTCATTGAAAATTAAATATTTATTATTGGTATATACGCTTGGAAACATAATATCCGTAGCTGCAAGCTCCGGCATTTCTGTATTTTTATTGCTGCTGCAGACTTGATAACCGACTAATACGTCACTCCCTGATTGTGCCCAAAAACCATCTGTAAGAAAAGTAAGATTCTCACTCAGAAGGCTCAATGTAGCTCCTGTATGAATTTTACTGTTGCAAGAAATCGTACCTATTGCTTCAATAAATACAATATCGTTACTAGCTATTGTAGTAGTAAGGGTTGTGTCGTTTATACAAGTACCTGTGTCGCACACATCACCTATTCCGTCATTATCACTGTCGGTTTGGTTGGTATTGGATAAAGAGGGGCAGTTATCGCAGACATCACCTATTCCGTCATTATCACTGTCGGTTTGGTTGGTATTGGATAAAGAGGGGCAGTTATCGCAGACATTGCCTATTCCGTCATTATCGCTGTCGGTTTGGTTGGTATTGGATAAAGAGGGGCAGTTATCACACACATCACCTATTCCGTCATTATCGCTGTCGGTTTGGTTGGTATTGGATAAAGAGGGGCAGTTGTCGCAGACATCACCTATTCCGTCATTATCGCTATCGGTTTGGTTGGTATTAGATAAAGAGGGGCAGTTGTCGCAGACATTGCCTATTCCGTCATTATCACTGTCGGTTTGGTTGGTATTAGATAAAGAGGGGCAGTTATCGCACACATCACCTATTCCGTCATTATCACTGTCGGTTTGGTTGGTATTGGATAAAGAGGGGCAGTTGTCGTTGGTATCTGCAACACCATCACCATCTGTGTCTGAAACACAAGTAGTCAGGCAAGTTACAGCTGCGAGTTTTGTATTAATAGCAGATACAGATGTAGAAGACCAGGTAGTGGAGGGCGAGGCAATATTAAAAGATGCTGACATAATAAATCCTGAACTTCCATCGTGTTGGGCGGTAAAGTTATGTCCAATTTCGTGCGAGGTGTTGTGACGTGCAGCATTAAGTGTCGCCGATATGGTATAGGGCATATCTTCTATGACGCTGTATTTGAAGTTGCTACATACTCCCGGGGCACTGAAAGCAAAACCTGTGACACCGGTAGAGCCGGAGGAGGTCAGATTACGGGAAGTCCACAATTGTCCCAAATCATTTGTTTGTGTAAATCCGGTAGGTGCCCACCCCGCGAAACTATTAGTCGGAAAAGGGTAGCTGCCGTTGCCATATAACAGAACAGCTACTTCTGTACTCGTTGTCCACGCCGAAGTAGCGGTGGTTTCCAAAAAATATTCTACAATATTAAATTCCAGTGTATAAGTAAAATCTGTATCATAGTCCGTTTCCACCAAATTAATCATCGCCACCAACCAGTTTTGAACATTGGTGCTACTTGCCGGCGAACCTTGGTGTTGTTGATAAAACCCATAATCACTGGCAAGAGCAATATCCACCACTTTGCAGCCGGAAGGCATCATTTGTTGTTTTTCTATAAAATATTGCTGACGCTGTTGTTGAGCTTCCACCGCACAATGTATCGTTTCCTTTGATACACTATATTGTGGTTCATACATTACATATAAGTTGTTATCTGCTTCTTTCAAATAATGCCAAAGTGGTTCTATGTAAAAAACCTTATCCTTCTGCTTTATTTTTCCGGCTAAAAAATTCTCATTCACTGTTAAGGTATAAGAGCCACTATTATCACTCAAGTCTCCGGCTATACAAACAGGGTGGGTGGGAGCATCTTCAATAATGCCGTTATCGGTGGACAATCGTACAACAGTACGTTCGTTTGTTATGTTTTTGTAAACAGGGTAAAAACGAATATTGGGTGTTTCTTCAAAACTTAGAGAAAAAACATCTGTCCTGTTCTTTTTTAAGGCTTCCAAAAAATCGCTAATATCCAACCGATACACCGAAGCGGTTTCAAAGTAATCTTTCAACCCGACCGGAAACTCCTCTTTTTGTGCTTTTATAAAATTATGTTCGGATACAGATTGAGCATAAATATGCAGATCTATACAGAACCAACCCAATAGAATAAAATAAATGTATTTCATAAAGACTCTTATATATAGTGAACAAAAATAATAATTGTCAAATATAAGAAATAAAAACAATAGATAAATTTTTGTAATAGGTTTTTGTATTAATAATTTAAAAACCCGACTAAAATATTTTTACAAAAAAATAGGGTTTATGAATACAAGCCTTTTTATATGATATGGTATAGAAAGATAGGCTTCCAAATACCAGTAAAAAATGTACCCACAAATAAAAACTTGTTATGGATATAAAAAATATTTCAGAAGAAGAGGAGGTAGCGTTGTTTAAATATTTGGCTTCTTTTTTTTAAGAATAAAAAATTTAATATATAACTTCTGAATACAAGATACCTGAAAATAACGTAAAAACCCACTCAAAGACGTTTTAATCGCCTTTTTTGCAAACAAGTATGAAAGGAGGGATAGAGGAAGAAAGTTAAAAAAACGATACTTTTGTTTTTAATAATTAAATATATTATGTTAATAAAAAATAACTAAAATTTATTTTTTATTTTTTTGTAAAATATATTATGTTAATATGTCTTTTACTATACAAAACACATCTTCTACGCTAATTCCTCCCATCATTTTAAAGTTTTTATTGTGTGTTTCCAAATCTGCCTCCGTTTTTTGGAAATTAAACATCGCCATTGTAAAATCAGTAGAGCTTATTAAAACCTTAGAGGTGTTTTTTAGTGGGCGGGTACGATGGTAATCTGTGGGTCCGTATAGCGCGATGAGCGGCACTGCAAGAGCATCAGCAATGTGCATTACACCGGAGTCGTGACAAATAACTAAATTAGAATAATATATAATATTTAAAAGTTCATTAAAATTTGTTTTCCCAACCAAATTTAATGTATTCTCCGGCAAGTCTTTTAAATAGGGTTGGAGCAGGTTCGCATCTCCGTTATCTCCAACTAATACCGTAAATATATTTTCCTCAGAAATCTTTTTTAGCAATTCAATGGTGCTTTGAGGATTCCACATCTTTGCTGTATAGTTTCCGTTAGCCGCCGCAGGTTGTATTATAATATATGTTTTGGGGCGCAACCCAAACAACGACGAGGGGGTGGAAGGTGAAGGCTGCAAATATAAGCGAGTTGTATAAGTGCGCTTGAAGTAAGCGGGATGTATAGCTTGAAGCAAATCATAATTCAGGTCTATCTCATGACGATGCCCTATCGTCGGCACCCATTTCGTAGCGGGCAATAAATGAATACCTGAAAAAAAAAACAATACCTTTTGTGTCAGAGAAATTTTTTCGGGATGATAATGTACTACTCTAAAAGGAATAAACATTAATAATGAACAAAACACACTTAAAGAAGAATAAGCATCAAATGGAAAAATTAAACAATCTATATTTAATTTATTTAAACTAAATATTAACTTTATTTTACTTAATTTAGATTTTTGATTAAAAAAAATTAATTTAAAATTAAAAAATTCATCATTTTCTAAATTATTTTTCAATAAAAAACCATCTTCAACCAATAAAAATAAATTGTTGTGGGGGTATGTTTTTTGGAGTGTGTATAAAAATGGTGTCTTTAAAATATAATTCCCTATGCCAGTGGGGCAGTAAATGGCAATATTCATCTCAGATGCTTTCTCTGCGATTTTGTTGATCTACAAACTGTAAAATCACATTCATCAAATCTTGATGAGCAGCAGACAAACGTTCTAAAGACTCTTTAAGGCTTCTTAAATCAATTGGATCTTTTAAATAAGATGAGGCATAATTCGCCGCTGCCCTTTCATAAGGAGCAGAGATATGGGAACCGTTTATGGAGGGTGTTGAAATATCTCTGTTAACTCCGGCAACAGATTTATGTATATTCATATTATAGGAAGCACCCTGTTTGGGAGGCGAGGCAGGAGGAGGAGGGAAGGCAGTTGAATGAGCATAATTTCCGCTATTATTATTCGGAGAATTAATATCAAAACTGCTATATCCGTAAGGAGTACCCATTGGTGCATTTTGAATGAATATATTACTTTCTCCTTTAAAAAAGAACCCTGGATTTACCGGAAATCTTGTAAAATACGTTGATAAAAATTCTAGTGGGATTGGTGTGTTATCATTTAATAATTGACTCAGAAATTGTGGCGTAATTCCCATGATTTCCGCAAATGCTTTTTTGTTCTTAAAAAGCGTTGTATTTTCGTTTAAATAGTCAAAGGATTCTTTAAACTTTTGTTTGATAACTTCTTTCATAATTACTTAAATTGTATAAAGGCAAAGATAAAGTTAAATTTTTATTTAGCAAAATTAATTTTTAATATTAATGCAAAATAAAGTAAAAATGAAATTTAGTATTTGATTAATACTAAACTTAATAAAAATATTTAACTTTATCAAGTTAATAAAAAGTGTTTAATTAATTGTATTTTTTAATCATCCATTTGCCTATTATTACTCAAAGGATAATTTGAATCCTATATAATAATGTATGTTGTTTATTTATTTGTTTATTTATTTGTTTATAAACAATTGATTTATAATTCATTATAGTATTTTAGTTTATATTTTAGTTTTATTTTAATTTTTAATTTATATTAAATTTAATAAAATGTATAAGCGTTTTTTTACTATTATTTTGCTTTTAAACTTATTTTTAAGTAAAAAAAACTTACTTTATGCTCAATTAACCCATCAAAAAACACAATTCTCTCATCAAGATACGCTACGAGGTTCGCTTTCTGCTTTGCGTTCTTGTTTTGATGTGAAATTTTATGATCTGAATATAGAGGTAAATTTTGAGCAAAGAAGTATTGATGGTTGGTGCAACATAGACTTTATACTATTAAAACCTACTCAGCAAATACAAATAGATTTATTTGCCAATATGCTGATAGATAGTATAAGGTATAATGAGCAACCTTTAGCTTTTATACGTGACGGAAATGCTACTATGATAAACTTTCCAATGCTCTTGTATCCAAAGCAAGCTGTAAATATTCAGGTTTTTTATCGAGGAAGTCCTATTATTGCTAAAAATGCCCCTTGGGACGGCGGCTTTGTATGGAGAAAAGATAAAAATAATCAGGATTGGCTCGGTATTGCTTGCCAAGGCACAGGAGCTAGTTTGTGGTGGCCTAATAAAGATCATTTGAGTGACGAACCCGACAGTATGCGTATAGCAGTTACAGTGCCAGGCGCATTTATCTGCTATTTGTAATGGTAATTTGCGGTCTATTACCCCGATTTCATCTACTCAAAAACGTTTTGAATGGTGGATTTCTTATCCTATTAATAATTATAATGTAACTTTGAATGTGGGAGATTATGCCCACTGGCAGGAGTCTTTTTATTCTGTTTCCGGAGATACTATTGCATTGGATTTTTACCCGCTCCGGCAAAATTTGTCCAAAGCACGCGAACATTTTAAACAAACTTTTGAAATTATCAAATGCTTAGAGGCGACCTGTGGTGCATATCCTTTTCCAAAAGATGGTTTTGCTTTGGTAGAAACCCC
This sequence comes from Sphingobacteriales bacterium, assembly GCA_016711285.1. NCBI lineage: Bacteria > Pseudomonadati > Bacteroidota > Sphingobacteriia > Sphingobacteriales > Sphingobacteriales bacterium. Next base: position 336,826 of record JADJTG010000014.1, on the reverse strand, counting down.
CTACTTGGGTATGGAACACCAAGGGGCTGTTGCTTACGGCAACAACTATCAAAAGGGGTATAGTGGTGTGGATTTGTGGGGATTGGGGCTGCCCGAAGATTTTATCATTCTGCACGAAACCGGACACGAGTGGTGGGGTAATAATGTAGGGTGCAGTGATATTGCAGACATGTGGATTCATGAAGCATTTTGTACCTATGCCGAAGGTTTATATATAGAGTGTAAATATGGATATTCGCTGGCTATGGATTACCTGAACGCTCAAAAAAAACGTATTTCCAATGACTCGCCCATATTGGGTGTTTATGGTGTAAACGAAGAAGGTAATGGAGATATGTATGTAAAAGGGGCTTTGTTTTTAAACACTTTGCGTCATATTATTAATAATGATGAACAATGGGATACACTGATAAAAGGGATTCAAACGGAATTTAGATTACAACAAATTGATTATAAAACGCTGTTGGATTATTTTAACCGCAAAACCGGACTTGATTTGAGCAAAATTTTTAAACAATATATAGAGTATCCTTTGCCGCCGCGTTTAGAAAAACGTATTATTAATAAATGTGAAGTTCAAGTGCGCTGGCATAGTGAAGTAAACGGTTTCAGTATGCCGCTTTTATATAATACATCGGATAATGGTCAGTGGAAAAGGGTAGAAGTAGGTACTGAATGGAAAACAATTGTTCTTGATAAGGAATCTGCAAAAAATATTAATTTTGCAGAAAAATTATTGTATTTTCTTTATCATTAATAAAAAAATGCTCAGTGCCTTGATGTTTAAAGTTGATTTTATTTTAAAGTAAATATATTATTATAAGTTATTGATAAATATTGTTTTATAATTATTTAAGTTAAGTTAAAATATAGTTTAATTGTTACCTTTAAAAGTACTTCAAATTACTAACAGAGTGCCTTATCCGCTCAATGATGGTGGCAATATTGCTACTTATTATATGAGTAAGTATCTCTCGCAAAGTGGTTGTGAATTGACGCTTTTTTGCCTGAATACCAAAAAACACTATCAATCTATAGAGCCGTTGCAAGCGTTGGCACAGGAAGTATATGATGTATATGTAGAAGCCCCTATTTCTGTTTTTGGTGCATTTGTGGGCTTGTTTCATAAGATGCCTTATGTTGCTAAACGCTTTTTTACGCCTGAAGCACAACATAAATTACAGCAAATTTTAGCAAAAAATATATTTGATATTGTTCAGTTAGAAGGTGTTTATTTAGCTTTATACCTGCCGCTTATACGAAAATATGCACCCCAATCTAAAATTGTACTGCGTGCACACAACATAGAGTATTTGATATGGAAGCGTTTGTATAACTCTGAAAAAAATTGGTTGCGCAGACAATATCTGTATTTAATTAGCAAGCATATTCAGCGTTTCGAGCAAGAAAACTTTCCTTTGTTTGATGGTATTATTGCGCTGAGTGAAGTAGATGCCGCCCTTATTCATCAAGTAGCCCCCGAAGTGCCTCTTTCCGTTATTCCTTTGGGTATTGACAATGAACAAATTATAGAACCTACAGAACATAGCCGCCACCATATTTGTTTTCTAGGTAGTTTGGAATGGGCTCCCAATGAAGAAGGCGTATTATGGTTTATTCATGAAGTTTGGTATAAAATATTGGAACAAATACCCGATGCACAGTTTGTAATTGCCGGTAAAAATCCGCCAGAGTCTTTGCGTTCCCTCTCAATAAAACAGGTAGAAATGCGTGGTGAAGTGCCTTCGGCGATAGAGTTTGTAAAAGATTTTGATATAATGATAGTGCCTTTGTTGTCAGGCTCCGGTATCCGCGTTAAAATTATAGAGGCGTTTGCTTGGGGAAAATGTGTCGTCAGTACAAATATCGGAGCTGAGGGATTATTAATTACGCCCGATAAACAATTGCTGTTGGCAGATACAGCAGTTGCCTTTGCACAGAAAACAGTGCAGGCATTAAAAGATAAAGAAAAAAGAAAACAAGTGGCATTAGCAGGACAACAATGGGTAAAAGACCATTATCAATGGTCTGAAATAATTAAAAAAGCAATTAAATTTTATAATGAAATAAAATGCAATAACTAATTGATAATCAATATTTTATATTGTTTTATTTATGAATAAATTAAATTCAATAGAAGCTGCTATAGCTGACATAAAGGCAGGTAAAATGATAATTGTGGTAGATGATGAAGATCGTGAAAATGAAGGCGATTTTGTAGCTGCTGCGGAAATGGCAACACCCAGACTTATTAATTTTATGGCTACGCACGGCAGAGGTTTGATTTGTGTGCCTTTGGAAGAAAGTCGTTGTGATGAATTAGACCTAAATTTGATGGTCTCACGAAATACAGCCCTTCATGAAACACCTTTTACAGTATCGGTGGACTTGTTGGGGCACGGTTGCACAACAGGTATTTCGGCGCACGACCGGGCTAAAACTGTATTGGCATTGGCGGATAAAAATACTCTAAAAGAGGATTTAGGCAAACCTGGACATATTTTTCCGCTTCGTGCCCGCAATGGAGGCGTGTTGCGTCGCACTGGTCACACTGAAGCGGCAGTAGATTTGGCGCGTTTAGCTGGACTAAAACCCGCTGGTATTCTTTGCGAAATCTTGAATGAAGATGGTACCATGGCGCGTTTGCCGCAGTTGTTGGAACTGGCAGAAAAGTACGATATGAAAATCATTTCTATCCGTGATTTAGTTGCTTATCGTTTGGCAGAAGAAAAACTGATTCATCGGGAGGTAGAAGTAAAAATGCCTACACAATGGGGCGATTTCCAGTTAATAGCTTATTCCGAAATTACAAGTGGTGCTTTGCATTTGGCATTGGTAAAGGGTTCGTGGACTCCTGATGAGGCGGTATTAGTTCGTGTGCATTCGTCTTGTGTGACGGGAGATATTTTAGGTTCTTTGCGCTGCGATTGCGGTGAGCAGCTACACAGAGCTATGCAACTTATCGAGCGCGAGGGCAAGGGAGTTATTGTCTATATGAATCAGGAGGGGCGAGGTATTGGTCTGTTAAATAAACTTCGCGCCTATCAATTACAGGAAAATGGCAGAGATACAGTAGAAGCCAATTTGGAGCTGGGCTTCAAAAAAGATCAGCGCGATTATGGAATCGGTGCACAAATTTTACGCGATTTAAAGGTGTCTAATATTCGTTTAATGACCAATAATCCGCGCAAAAGGGTAGGGCTGCTTGGATATGGGTTACAAATCGTTGAAAATGTACCCATCGAAGTATTGCCAAATCCCCACAACAAAGAATATTTGCTCACCAAAAGGGATAAACTCAATCACGAAATTTTAAAATAGTAAATTTATAACCCACTCATTTTTAATAATTTAGATAAGAGTGGGTTATTTTTTATTTATATAATTGTATATACAAATGTATATACAGTTATATAAATAAATGTTTGAATTAAAAAGATGAAAGATTATAAAACTGCTCGATTTTTATTTGTTTGATATGCCAGATTAAAATTTAAATCAACTTTTTAATAAATAAAATACCTGCAAGAAGAAGGCTCACTCTTATTTATATTTTATAAAAAATACTGCTTTTAAAAAAAACTAACACTTATAATTATAAAATCAAAACGCGAACCCAGATGAATGAAAGGGCACATTGTGAAGGACGAAATTTTTAATTCTTTATAGCTGCTCCAAAATAAACTCCATCTTCTTTCTTTTAGAAGTAATACCAAAAAATAATAGGATTTTTGTGTTTTAAGAGAATCAAATTTGTTAGATAGCTTTTTTGCGACTTTATACCTATAGGGAAGGGGGATTATCAATAATAACCTATAAATCTTAAAAGAAGGGAGTTTATGTGGATTTTTATTTCAAAATGCTTCCTTTTAATGTGTGGAATTTGCCAGAAAGACATCTTTTTTGGTTTTTTTGCTAAAAAATAAGTGGTTTTGTAAAAAGAAGTTTAAAAAAAAATGTTTGCATTTATATTTACTATGCAAAAATCTTTTAAAAAAGGCTATAATATGTTTTATATCATTAATATTGAACGATATAATATTGAACAAAATAAATACATAAGAGTATCCTGTTTTTTATGTATTTATCAAAAATAATCATTAATATTGAACTATATTGTAAGTGAACAAAAATCAAAACAAAAAATAACTCAACCTCGCAACACATAAGCTGTTGTCGAAAGCTGTCCTGTTTGGGTACATATTCTCGTGTTTTATTTTGAAAAGAAGGAAAGAGACAATTTCTGATTTTTGTACAGCTAACAAAAAATAGGAGAGATGTGAGAATATGCCATAATTTTAGATAGGAACGCAAAGTTTCTTATTTTAAAAAACTATATTCATATTGTTATGATATATAAAATACATTAGAGCTAACCATTGTTTGAAAAATAAAAATACCCTGCCCAAAAAGTAAACATATTTTATCTGATTTCGCATTAGTACTACAAGATTACAGAATATCTTATATCTTGCTAAGTTTGGGGCTTTCTAAAGAGGTGGTATTTCGTTTTATACGAGGAAAAGTTTAAACTTTTTGTTGATGCTTGCAATGCTTGAGCTTTATTATTCCCTTTTGATTGATAAAATCGCATATAAAATATTGATTTTTAATTATTTGTAATAAAAAACAATACGAAAATATCGTCATAAAAGGAATAAAATACTGACTCACATTTATGGGTGTCCCCTTACAAGGCAGGATAAAAAAAGGCATTATTAAGGACAAACTGCGGTGGGGTTTTGCTTTTGAGAACGAGCGCGCCTTCGAGCAGATAATCGGCTAACAAACGGAGTGCATTGCGCTCACTGGTTTTTGCCCATAGCTGAAACTGTTGTTGGTCAATGGGGGTATTATTGGAGAAATGTTGCGGTAAACTGCGCAGAGTTTGATAATATTCATTGCTGCGTACACCCGCATTGAGTTCGCCATTGAGGAGTAGCTCACGCACGAAATCAGGCGGCTCTACACATTTATCTTGTATGCGTATTAAAAGTTCTTCGTGCTGGTGATTTTTATCCAATACATAGTGAGGCTTTTTTTTGCTTTCAGCAATGCTTGTTATCAATATTTTTTTGTTTTGATAGATGATTTCCTCAAATTGTAAAGGAACTGCCGGACGACAGAATGTGGTGGCAGCACGCTCCAGTTCATATTTTTCGCCTTCTGTTTCTACGCCTACAATGTGTCCTTTATCTTCGATGCCCACTACAATCAATCCACCGCGACTGTTGGCAAAAGCTGCAATGGTTTTGGCTATTTTCCAGGGAGAGGCAATGGTAGTTTTAAAATCCAATTGTGTGCCTTCGCCTTTGCGCAGCCAACGCTGAATGAGTTGTATGCCTTTCATTAAAGACAAAGATAAAATTTTTGATTTTAATTGAGGAAAAGGAATTTTATATATTTTTAAAATACCTTTTGTTACAATAAAAAAACGCACGGCAAACAGCCGTGCGTTTTTGATAATCAAAATAAATAAATATTATTTTACCATCAATCTTACGCTCTCTTGACCGTAAGCTGACTGCATTTTTACCAAATACAAACCACTTGTCAATTCACCTGTATTGATTGATACTTGTGTGCCTGTAGTCTCACCTGTGAATAAAGTTTTCACCAAACGACCTTGCATATCAAACAATTCAACGCTTGCTTTGGTAGTTTGCGGTAAGCTGAATTGTACCCACGCCATATCAGCAACAGGGTTAGGCGATACGTTTAATGTGCTAATAGCAGCAATCGCATTTGATGAATGGCTTTTAGCCGCCTTAGAGCCAATTTTTCTGGGTATTTTTTTGTCATTTACTTTCTTTACATCTTTCAGTCCTTCCTGATAAGGAGTAGGACTCAGGAAATTACCCATTTTGGCAACAATACCGCCGGCACTGTCGCAAGCACCGATGAAAGCGGCAAAAGTACAGCCGCTTTTTGCCCAAAATCCGGCTAATAAATCTACAAAAATACCGGCTTCGTGGTCAATGTTTGCACCCGCTTCAATGGTATCGGTAGATTGGATAATATTATTGGCTACATAATCTAAAGTATAGCTTTCTATATAATTTAAAGCCATTGTATCGGGGCAGGTGCAAATGGAAGAAGGTAAGAAGCCGGCAACGTTGAGCATAGAATTAACTGAAGAGCAACCGCCAAAGCCGGTGCTTACATCGGTTACGGTAATGTCAATGATAGAGTCGGCAGTGGAGGTGGCAGCGTCATTCAATACCATCCAAAAAATAAAATAATCGCTGATAGTATCCACCGGCATACCATCTAACTGACGCAGATAACCGTTGTCAATAGAAACATCATAAGCTCCCACACAAGCAATATCGGTAGTGATAGCTACTGGAATAACTATCGAATTAGGAAAACCCAAATCGCCACCGCAGAAAAACGAAAAAGTAGTGTCTATAAAGGGAGTACCGATAGAATCGAACCCTATCCAATCTACCCAAATAAAATCACATTCGTTGAAACAGTCGCTATTGCAAGAGCAGTAGTTTTCGCCTACATTACAAGTAGCATCTCCACAAACGCCGCAGGCTACTCCGCTAATAGTAGTGAGCGTGGGTGTGCCATTGTCTGTTTGTACTACAGGAGCTGTACAATTTGAATTAGTACCTGTAGCTGTGTTGAAAATAAACCATACTGTACCCGTAACTGTTGCTGTAAAATTAATACCTAAGCCGCAGCAATTGCCCGATGCAATAACTGTACCGCCGGTTACTTGTCCGCCCGAAGCCGTGCCGCCTTGAATAACCGTAACAAAAGGTGCGCCACCCCAAGCTCCATTGCCACAAGTACCCGGAGCAGCTAGTTTAATGTTATAAGTACCACCGCTTACTACATCTGAATAATAGATTTCGTGGCACCAAGCCTGATAAGCGGCTTGTACTACTTGGGCATTACAACCCGCTTCGCTTATTGCGCCTTGATCGCTATATGGTCCGGCTGCATATTGTGTACATACTTGTGCCTGAAGCGCACTTATCCACCCAATATAAATGAATAAAAAAGAAAAAATTTTTCTCATGTTTTTTAGCATTTTTTATAATTAAAATGAATTCTAATAAATAATTTGCTTGTTATTATCAGAGTTTGTCTGTTTAAATATCACACATAAACACGCAATAATAAATATTTTATGATAATCAAAAAAATAAATTTTAAAAATGATTGTCAATTTTTGTTTTTTGTCATTTGTAAAAATTGCACACTATTGATTAACATTGTGTTGTGCTAAATCAAAGAGTATCTTTTTTTGTAAAATAGATCTGAAAAATAATACTTGTACTTGAAAAACTAAAATAAAAAAAAGCCCACAGCATTATGCTGTGGGCTTTTAAAAAAGAAGTTAGATTTTTTTATTTTACCATCAATCTTACGCTTTCTTGACCGTAAGCTGATTGCATTTTTACCAAATATAAACCACTTGTCAACTCGCTTGTATTGATTGATACTTGTGTGCCTGTAGTCTCGCCTGTGAATAAAGTTTTCACCAAACGACCTTGGACATCAAACAATTCAACGGTTGCTTTAGTAGCTTGCGGCAAGCTGAATTGTACCCACGCCATATCAGCAGCAGGGTTAGGCGACACGTTTAATGTACCTGCATTTAATTGTACCAAAGCAGAAGCTTTACCTACTAATTTAGCAACTTTTTTAGGTGTTTTCTTTTCAACTGTTGTGTAGTTGCGAACATTTTCATCATAAGCTTTTGGGGTTAAATAGTGAGCCATTTTAGCCACTACACCGCCGGCACTGTCGCAAGCACCGATGAAAGCAGCAAAAGTACAGCCGCTTTTTGCCCAAAATCCCGCCAATAAATCTACAAAAATACCGGCTTCGTGGTCAATGTTTGCACCCGCTTCAATGGTATCGGTAGATTGAATAATATTGTTGGCTACATAGTCTAATTCGGAAGTTTCTACATAGTTTAATACTAAAGTATCTGAGCAAAAACAAACAGAAGAAGGTATAAAGCCGGATACATTGAACATAGTATTGATAGTGCCACAGCCGCCAGGACCGTTGGTAACATCTGTTACGGTGATATCAACCAAAGTATCGGCAGTAGCCGTAGCTGCATCGTTTAATACTACCCAAAATATGGTGTAATCCGGTATAGTCGTTACAGTGCTGCCATCTAATTGGCGCAAAGTGCCCAAATCTGTAGATACATCGTATTCGGTTACACAAGCTAAAGTAGTAGAAATAGCTACCGGCATAATAACAGAGTTTGGAAATCCGAAATCTCCGCCACAATATAAACTTGGAATAGTGTCAAATGCAGGAGAGCCAGAGGCATAAGTAATATAATCTACATAAATAGTAGGGCAAGCGCAATCTGCATCGCAAGAGCAATAATCCTCACCGGCAGCACAAGTGGCATTACCGCATACATCACAAGAAACACCACTAATTGTAGTTACCGTAGGAGTTCCGTTATCCGTTGCTACAGCAGGTGCAGTACAAGAAGCATTCGTACCTGTAGTAGTATTTAAAATAAACCATACAGTTCCTGTAGCAGTAGGAGTAAAGTTTACACCCAAACCACAGCAAGGTCCATTTGCTATTACAGTACCACCTGTTACAGTACCACCTGAAGCTGTACCTCCTTGAATAACAGTAACGTGAGGAGGACCTCCCCAAGCAGTGCTGTTACAAGTACCAGGTGTACCCAACTTAAAATTATAAGTACCACCTGTAACAACAGCAGAATAATAAATTTCATGACACCAAGCCTGATAATCTGCAACAACAGTCTGTCCATTACAGCCTGCTATATCAATTGTACCCTGATTGGTATAAGGACCATATCCGGATGCGTATTGCGTACATACCTGCGATTGTGCGGTATTAAAACCGACAAAAGCAAGCATGAAAAAAAGAAAAATTTTTTTCATTTTTTAAATTTTTAAATTGAAGTGAAACAATTCGTTAGATAGTATTTGCTTGTTATTATCACGAATTGTAGGGCTTCGTTATTTATCACAAGGGTAAAGATAAACTATTAAATAGATTTTGCGGCATTTTATGTCTTAAAAAATACGTTAAAATATATATATTGTCGTAAATAAAAGACCTTTATTTATAGCCTTCTGAAAATCAATCTATTGCAAATGCTGCCAATTGTTGTCCTATGGCACTGCCTAAAGCTATACCCATACCGCCGCAACGAACTCCCACCGACATGAAGGGATTGATACGCTCACAAATGAAAGCCTTCGTATCTCCGAAAGCCATAATCCCTGCCCACCGACTTTCAATTTGAAAAGGTATTTGAGGTATAATAACGTTGTGTAATTTTTCTTCTAAATGTTGCATGATGTATTCTGTAGTCGCCAATTCGGTGGTGGCTTCGCCCTCAAAATCCAAATTGCGCCCGCCACCCAACAGTAAACGACCTTCGTAGTCGCGGAAATAATAAAAACCCTCGTCCATGTGGAAAGTGCCGCTCATCTTCAAATTTTTGATAGGCTTTGTCATCAGCACCTGCCCGCGCCCCGGGCGCAAATTGAGATGAGGCAGCAACTGCTGCGCAAAGGCATTTACACAAATTAATACCTGCCGTCCGGCTTTAAATTCAATATTTGGTGCGGCTGCCGATATAGGGTTGCGCACTTGCACGGCTACCGCTACTCCGAGGTTTTCCAAAGCGAGTACTTCGCTGCCGGTAAGCACCTGCACACCGAGCCTTTGCACATACCCCAGCAAACTGCGCATCATCAGTCCGGTGTCAATCTGCGACTCCAATGGATTCATCACCAAATGCCTGACAGCTTGCGCATTGAAACCGAATTCTGCAATTTTTTCGTCGCACAAATCAAATACTTTTTGCCCAAAAATATCCCGCAATTTTTTATTTATATCATCTATATGCTCCAACGCTGCTGCTGCTTGCTCATCAAGGAGTTCATAACCGCCCTTATTTTGCAAACCTATCGCTGCTACTCCTAAACGCTCTTGAAGTTGTTGCAGCCCCTGCCAACGCTGTGTTATAAGTTGTAAAGAAGCAGCTTCGCCCATTGTTTTGAAATCCGACAGAATTTCGGTGAGGCTGCCAAAACAAGCAAAACCCGCATTTTTGGTGCTGGCTCCGGAGGGCAATATACCGCGCTCCAATACCAATACGCTGCAATGGGGTAGTTGCTCTTTCAGGTTGGCGGCAGCCGATAAGCCCACAATGCCACTGCCTACAATAATAAAGTCGTATTTCAAAAAACTGTTCTGTTCCCAAAAGCTCAACATATCTTATAATTGTTATTTTGCTATTTATGGCATAAATTTACACCGAAGCCTTAAACATTGCTATATCTTTTGCTATTTTTGCTGCAAAATAAAACTGTCAGCAGTAAAATTTATTCCTATCAAAAACGTTATATGACTATCATCTTATATTCGGCAGCAAATTCCTTATTTTAAACTTTACACGCTGCAAACTGTCTTAATGAGCATTAAAGCGACAATAAAACTGCTTATTTATTATTAAAAATCTAATTTTATAAAAAATATTATGTTAAAAAAAATTCTTTTCATATTAACAATTTATTGGTGCGCCGCTACAGCAACGGCTCAAACTGAGGCAGAGAGTATTAAAAATATTACCCCCGAACATTTGGAGCAATTAAAAAAAGAGGAATTTTTATTGAATAAAAAATTTCAGGCAGCAATGAAGCACGAGTTGGAAGTAGAACGTGTAAGTGCCAATTATGATTTAATTCCAGAATTGGTAAAAGCACTGAAAACTGAAGGCTCTTTTTATTATCCGCTCTCCGGCTTGGAGGGTATGTCAATATTATATGCCCCCGACAATAAGTTTCGCATCTTTTCGTGGATGATACCACTCGGCGACCAGCAATTGGATATGATTGGTGTGGACAGCACCGACCGTAATCGCTTGGACGGAATACCCGACAACCGTATTTTGGAAAATGTAACCTACAAATATTTCGGAGCAATACAAATGAACAGCGATTCTCTCAAACTCATTCCTTTGTTCGACAAATCCGAAGAAATCAATCAGCCCGAAGATCAGGTGCTTTCCAACGAAAACTGGTACGGCTGCGTATATTATAAAATAGTAGAAAAAGAATTGCAGGGCGAAAAACATTATGCTTTGCTCGGCTGGGACGGCAATAATGGCAACAGCAACCGCAAAATTATGGAAATCCTGTACTTTGATGCCGATAAAAAACCGGTTTTTGGTGCACCCATCATTGAAGTAGTGCGCGACGATATGCCGCCGGTACTCAAACATCGTCTGTTTTTGCAATACAAAGAAACGGTAGGGGTCACGCTCAATTATTATCCGCAACAAGATCAGATAGTTTTTGATTTCTTGGCACCCGAAGACGAAAAAGCCAAAGGCAATTACGAATTTTATGTACCCGATGGCACTTATCAAGCCTTGCAGTTCAAGGGCGGCTTGTGGAAACACATAGACCGCGTATTTTTAGATACAATGCAGGAAACCCAACTCAATCCAAACCGTCCGGATCAGCTGGATAAGAATAAGAAGAATAAAAAACGAGTCAAATCTAAATATGCCATTGACTAATGGCAGTTCAATAGAAAAAAGATGGAGATATTTTTAAAAAAGCGTTGATAGGTTCTAAAAATCTATCAACGCTTTTTGTATAAATTGAAATAAATATCATACTTGTTATGGGCTAAAAACAATACCATAAAAAATTTTTTTATTAAAAAATAATATTACTTTTGTAGCCTTTATATCCTTTTGTTCTTGTTATGCAGGCTTCCGTTCCGCACCATATCATTTTGGCAGATATAACGATTTATTCAAAGCTCCCGATAGGCGCATCTTGTGGGAACATTCTTTGCAGGCATATCAAGAAAATCGTTATTTGGATTCCTATCGTTTCTTGTTGGAGTATTTGAATGATCCCGACATAAATAATGTTCAAATACAGCCAAGCAGCGATACGAATATCGTTCGTTTTTCTTTTCTTCAGGGCTCTAATATTATCGTGGGGTGGGCAAATCAGGTGCATATTGAAGCTCATTCTGTGTTGGCTGTTATGCCACAGTTGAATATACCCGTACTGCGTTTGCTCTTAGAGAGTAATTATAAACTGCAATTTACTCGCTTTGCTTTGCAGGATAATAATGAAATTGTATTGAAATTCAGTGCTGCCGTTATTGATACTCCCCCCGAAAAGTTGCAAACGGCATTGCGCGAACTTGCGGTGCAGGCGGACAAAAAAACGGATTTGTTTAAAGATAGTTTTGCAGCGTTGCAACATATCCAACAGGTAGAAAAAACACCCATCGGTGATGAGCAAAAAGAATTGCGCTATCAGTTTTTTTGCAGATGGATAGATGAGGCTCTTGCACAGGTCAATCAAATGGATACAGCTAAAAACGCTGCCGAAATTTCGTATCGGCTGCTGACTACTGCCTATCGTATTGATGTATTGCTGTTGCCCGAAGGAAAATTGATGGACGAAATGGAGCAGATACATGCTGCTTTCTTCAATATGCTGTCTGCCAGCGAAACCGAGCGCAATGCCAAAATTATGCAAATCTTTGAGCGACTCCGACTTACACCCAAAGAAAACATCATTAAGAATTTTTATACTACTGTTTCTACGTTTGGCGTATCCGGTGCTTTGTATATAGAAGATGTGGCCTCTTTATTACAACAGGAATTAAGCCTTGCCCAGCGTGCTTTTGATGCAAAAAACGAAGCATTGGCGCGTGTTATTTTGGAATATACCGCTTTGCACCTTTTGTTTTTGTATGCCCTGCCGCCCGTTATTACCGAGGTATTAAAGTTGGTAGTGGAACTGTTGAATTTTTCTTTTTTTAAAACGATGCAGCCTCCACAATATAACTTGGTTCAGGAAAATAACACACTTGATAAAGAAAAAATATTGAACCGCCTCGAAGCTATTAAAAAAACAGGTAGGGAACGCAAAGAAAAAGTATCTGTTCGTAAAGGTTCTTTAGCATTTGACAATACAATAAAGTTGGTAATATCTTTATTGTCGCAAATCAATGATTTATATAGTCCGTCTTAGATAACTCTTTTTTTATTGTTTTGTGTTATAAACATTCATAGCGCGGTCGATGCCGATACTCACGAAAGTTTCTACGGCGGTGATGCTTCTTTCTATATAATCCCCCAAATCGGCTTGTTCGCTTTTGTTCCAGCGGCTCAAGACATAGTCTGCCTGTCTGCCTTTGGGAAAATCATCACCGATGCCGAATTTTAAACGGGCATAATTTTGAGTTTGCAGCAATTCTTCTATACTCTTTAAGCCGTTGTGCCCACCGGCACTGCCATTTTTGCGCAGACGTAATTTGCCGAAAGGTAAAGCCAAATCATCGTGCAATACCAATATCTGCTCGTTTTCCAAAGAAAATTTTTCTTTCCAATAGCGCACCGCCTTGCCACTCAAATTCATATAAGTGGTAGGTTTGATAAGATGCAGGTATTTTCCTTTAAATTTCCACAGCGCATACAGGGCGTGCCTATCTAGCATAAAAGATAATTGCTCGCGGGCAGCAATGCTGTTCAATATATCAAAGCCGATATTATGACGGGTGTGTTCGTATTCATTGCCGATATTACCCAAACCGACTATTAAAAATTTTTCCATTGATGAAAAAAACGGATTGAAAATCTGTAAAAAACAGAGAACAATAACACAAAAATAATTTTATTTGTTTTATTGGGCTTGTTGCTCCACTACTGCTACCGTCAGGCGGCTGATACACAGGAGTTGTTCGTGTGAATTATAAATTTTAATGTCCCAAACGTGCGATTTTTTGCCGATATGAATGGCAGTGGCAACACCGCGTACTACACTGCCTTCGAGAGCAGGGCGCAAATGGTTGGCGTTGATTTCCATACCGAAACATTGTTGGGTTTTGAGGTCAATGCACATAGAGGAGGCGATGCTGCCGAGTGTTTCCGCCAATACCAAAGAAGCTCCTCCGTGCAATACGCGATAGGGCTGCACAGTACGCGCATCTACGGGCATCGTGCCTTCTAAAAAATCATCTCCCACTTCGGTAATCACAATACCAATATGCTCCGACATTGTCTGTTTGCCCATTTGGTTGAGTATCTCAGGCGTTGAGGGGGTTTTCCAAATTTTCATTTATATATAAATAATAATTAAATTAATGAGCTATTGGCTGTAAAAGGAGTTTTTTTATTATAACAACACCTGTGCTATTAAATAGTCGGCAATCAAAATCATAATGCTGCTATATACTACGGCACGAGTACTGGCATCGCCGATGGCTAAAGCACCGCCTTTTACATAATATCCCTGATAACAAGAAATAGAGGTGAGCAAAAAAGCAAAAACAATAGATTTTATGAGCATCATTGTTACATTAAAAGGCTCAAACCAAGAGTGCAAGCCGCGTATGTAGGTTTGCATTACGATGCCATTTGTGACACAGGCAAGCAAGCCGCCCATAATACCCAAAAAAGCCGAAATAATTACTAAAACAGGTGTGATAAATAAGGAGGCGATAATTTTGGGACCCACCAAATACCCGATGCTATTTACGCCCATAATATCTAAGGCATCAATTTGTTCCGAAATACGCATGCTTCCCAACTCCGAAGCCATATTAGACCCTACTTTTCCCGCTAATATCAAACACGAAAAAGTGGGAGCTAACTCTATAATCATGGAATCGCGCACAATGTAGCCCACATAATATTTGGGAATGGTATCTAATTGATAAGCAAATTGGAGTGCCGTAACTGCCCCGATAAACAAAGATACAATGGCAATAATCACCAAAGAACCCACACCGATATTGTTCATTTGCCGCAATGTTTCGCGCCAATACATAAACCATTTTTCGGGGCGCATCAGCATCGTGCGTAGCATCATTACATAGCGTCCGAAATGGTATAGAAATTTATAAACAAAAAGCATCTTTGTACAGGTGGATATTATTATTTTGAATGGAATGTTTTTTTCTGAGATAAAAAAAAATGCTGTTGGGGGCAATTTTTAGGATAACAAAGCAACAAAAATAATGTTTTGTCGGCAAATGTACTGTTTAAATTTTAAGCAAAGCAGCCACCTTCTGCCATTTATTTTGGTGAAGGTGGCTGCCAATAAAATTGTGTTTCAAAAGAGTTGCGCAGAGATAAACGGATAATCTTACTTTCCTTCGCGTTTCAGCGAGTTGGCGGGAGCGGCGGCGGGTTTTCCGGAAGGCGAAGCGGAGGGGAGGCGGCTGCCATTGATAGCCTGAAACGGATTGCTGCCCGTGCCCACACTGCCTTGTACCGAAAGGCTCGCTTCTTTGTTGCTGCGGTTCAGCGACAATTCAAGGCGACCTCTTTTATCCAAATGCGTCAGAATATTATCCAACTGACTCAAAGGCAATGCCAGATGAATCGTGCTATTTTTGTCAAAATCGGCATTGAGTTGTTTGCCCGCCAAACGCGCATTATCATTATAAAAAGACAATTCGCCTTTGCCATTGCCACTCAAAAAAATCTTCGCCAAAGGCTCTCCTTCGTTGGCTTGGCTGAGGGAGTAATATTCTATGGTATAACTTGTAGGTGTGAGGCTGACCACATCGCCGCGCACGGCAAAACTTTTAGTATCCTGCGCTGCTGCACTTATCAAAGGCAACATACAGAGTATAGCTATTGCAAGTATTTTTTTCATTGTTCTTCGTAGAATAATGTTGTTGTTATTTTTTTTAAAAATGAGATAAAACGTCACCGTTTTTTTTGAAACGGCTTTGCAAAGGTATTTACTTTTTTATTAAAATCATTATGTTATTATACGTTTGCTTTCATTTCTTGCACCAACCTTTCCACCACTTTTTGCAGCGGCTCTATGTTGTGTACATGCTCTATGGACGCTCCCGCCACCCATACATTTTTGTAGGTAGCACCGAAAGCCGCTTTTTCGAGGCTTTTCATACCGCGCATAAAGGTGAGCATTTTGGCGTATTTCTTTAAACTTTTGTGGCGGTTGAGTAAGGTTTCTAACCAGTTTTGTTTCGTGCCGATTTCTTTTACATAGTCGGTATTGATAACCGTGCAGGGCGTACCCGACAGTTTGGTCGTTATGGTGATGTCTTTGGCTTTGTAATCTACACAGGCTTGTTTGTAGGCTTGCGTAACAGGGGCTTCGTTGGTGGCAATAAAAATGCTGCCCATCGATACACCTGCTGCGCCCATTTTTATTTTTTCCATAATACCGCTGCCCGTTCCTACACCGCCCGCCGATATAACCGGAACATCAAAGTTCTTTTTCAGCAAGGGAATTAACTCCGCTGCTTTCATATTGCCCAAGTGTCCGCCCGCTTCCGAATTTACGGCAATGAGAGCATCGCAGCCTGCTTTTACTGCTTTTTCGGCGTGCTCGGCATTTACCACATCGCAAAATACCCGCATACCCTGCGGACGACAAGCGTCTATCACTTTTTGCGGATTGCCCAAAGAGGTAATAATAAAATCTACTTTATAATCTATGCAGGTTTGCAGCTGTTCGGGGTAGCGCGGGTTGGAAGGATTGGTGATGAGGTTGATGCCAAAGGGAGCATTGGAATATTGGCGCAACTCCTCCAACGCCTGCCGAAATTCGCGGTCGCTGCGATAATTAAGAGCCGGAATGGCTGCCGTGATACCCGCATCGGTGGCGGCTTTTACCATAGCGGTATTGGATATTAAAAACATCGGTGCTACAATAATCGGATATTGAATATTCAGCATATCGGTTAATGTTGTTCGGAAAGGTGCAGGTGTCGCCATATAGTGCCGTTATAAATCTGTTTTTTTTTATGAAGATAAAATAGTAAAAAGAGAAAAATTAAATATGGTGTATTTAAAGTGTTTATTTTTTTAAAAAAACTCAATTCGTTCATCAACAAAAAAACACTAGGTTTCTTCCGGCGAAACTACTTTTTTTGAGCGTGCAATATGATGAACTTGCAGCACGGCGGCAAATATAATTCCCATGACTACTGTAATGCTGCCCGCCACCGAAGTATCCCACATTTTGGCAAGTCCATATCCTGCCACCGCCGCTATGCTGCCCACGGCTATCGTTATCAGAAACATCAGCGATAATTTATTGGTGAGCAAATAAGCCGTTGCCGGCGGTATTGTCATAAAAGCTACTACCAAAATAGAACCCAGCAACTCAAACGACAACACTGTAGTTGCCGACACTGTACCCATCAGCAAATAATGCCACAAAGTAGTGTTAATACCGATAGAGCTTGCATATTCTGCATCAAAAGTAGTGATAAGTAACTCTTTATAGCCCATTTTGATAAAAATAATCAATGCCGCCAGCAAAGCACCCAAAATCCATACCGCACGCGGACCCATCACATTGCCCTCATATATCCACACATCTATTGGCACAAAAGTCAGTTCGCCGTTCAGTACGCAATCTTGGTCTAAATCCACTTGCCCCGCGAATAAAGACAATAATATAATGCCCACAGCAAATAAAAACGTAAACACCACTCCGATAGAAGCATCTTCTTGTATGCGCAGCCGGCGGTGCAAAAATTCAATCAGAAAAGTACACAACACACCAAATACCATTGCGCCCAGCATTGCCGAAAAAGAAGTGCGCGAGCCACTGACCAAATAGGCTATCACAATACCCGGCAGCACCGCATGCGAAATGGCATCGCCGCTCATCACCATACGGCGTAGCATCAGGTAGCAGCCCAACAAGCCGCAACAAGCCGCCGCTAATGCAGCACTGAGGATAATTAAAAAATCGTGTAAATAAGGCATGAGTTTCTATACTTCATCAAGAACAAAAATGCTTAATTTGTTGCAATTTCCGACATAATTTTTTCAAATTCTTCAAAATATTGCGCCACATGCAAACCATCAGCCAAACTGTGGTGCAACTGAACCGACACCGGCAGACACAAAACAGCAGTATCTGCGGTATTGCTGTGCAGTTTTCCGAAGGCTATTTTGGGTACAGTATCCTGTGCATCGCGGTAGGCGTGTTGCATAGACTGAAAAGCAATCCAGGGCAAAATGGTATAATGAATCATAGACATTACATCGCCATTTTCGTCAAAATTTGCTGCGGGCGTATGAAAAGCAGCCTTTTGTGCCACAAATTGCTCCAAAGAAGGCTGCCTGCTGAGGTGCGAAAAATAAAAACTGCCGTCATCGCGCAATTTCGTCAGTCCCGCATCTAAATAATCGTACTCTCTGATTTCGTTTCCTGCCACCCGTTGCCGAAAAGCCGCCACGCGCTCCGCACTTTTGTTGGAAGCATACACCAATGCCAAACTGAAAGGAAAATTTCTTTTTTTACAAAAATAATAAAAATCTCCGCACGCACCTGTGCCGTGATACTGAAAAAAAGGATTTTGATAAGTACTGAAAAACTCGAAGATAGCGCGGCGATGCCACTGTTGGCGGTCAATGACGATGTAAGGAATATTCATCGTAAGAAAAAACTAAACTAAACAGCGTTTGTACATTTGGATAGTATTTTCCAAGCCATAATACAGCGCATCGGCAATGAGTGCCTGTCCGATAGAAACCTCCAGCAAATGGGGCAGCTGTTGTTTTAGAAAACGCAAATTGCGCAAGTTGAGGTCGTGCCCCGCATTGATGCCCAAGCCGATATGCTCGGCGTGGCGGGCAGCTTCGCGATAGGGAGCTACGGCAATTTCGGACGATAGCGAATCATATTGTTCGGCGTAAGGACCGGTGTAAAACTCCACGCGGTCGGCTCCGGTGCTTTTGGCGGCATCTAAGAGGTGCGGGTCGGTTTCTATAAACAAAGACACCCGACAGCCGTAGCTGTGCAGTTCCGCTACACAATCTTTCAAAAATGCCTGCTGTGCGATGCTGTTCCAGCCAGCGTTGGAAGTGAGTACCTGCGGTGGGTCGGGCACCAAAGTAGCTTGCGCCGGACGCACCTCGCGCAACATATCTAAAAAAGCGCGATCGGGATAGCCCTCTATATTAAATTCTGTGTGCAGTACCGTTTTCAGGGCATACACATCGCTGCGGCGGATATGTCGTTCATCGGGTCGCGGGTGTACGGTGATGCCCTCTGCGCCAAAACGCTCACAATTCAGGGCGGCGGCGATTAAATCGGGTACATTTCCGCCCCGCGCATTGCGCAGCAAAGCTATTTTGTTGATATTTACACTTAAACGGGTCATTTTTTTCTTATTTAAGCATAAAATTAGAAATATCCACTAAAACCGGACAGTTTTTTTCGGAAACTGTTTATCGTTCAATGAAAAATAAAAAAACAAAATGGGTTGTTGTAAATATTTTGTAAATTGCGTATATTTGTAAGGTGGTGAAATTGGTGAGAGGTAGTAATCGTAGCTCGCTTTAATATTAACCGACTTAAAGCGTTTGATTTCTTTCTATATAGACGAAATAACGAAATATTCTTTAAATATTTATTTTTTGATAATTTTTACAGATTGACTGCCTTTCTCGGTACTTATCTTTAAAAGATATGTTGCCGATGTAAAATTTGAAATATCAATTTGATATTTTTCTTTATTTTCTTTTATTGTTTTTAATAATCTACCCTGTAAATCAAAAAATTCTATTTTGTAAATTTGTTTATTGAGCACATCAATATTTAAAATGTTATCAGATGGATTTGGATAAATTCTAAAATTACTATTTATTTCTACTTCATCAATTGAAAGGTAGGTAAATTGAATATAAGGAGATTGATTAAAACAACCATTATTATTAACGACATAATAATACAAGTCTGATGCTGTTGGATAGTAAATTTGGTTTGTAGCACCTGCTATTGGTTGAGTTGTACTACCACTATACCATTGACCTTGACCATCTAAATAGTTTGTAACTTTAAGGTAATTGTCTATTTGGAGAACTAAAGGTTGTGTTGGTTGCGGAATGGCTACATAATATATAAGATTAGAATTTATAAAAGTGTCCGATTGGCAATTTGTGGGATTGTTTTCTGTAATTTTACAAAACAAGGTTTCATAGTTTGTAGGATAAAAACTAAAAGAGGGAATAGTTGTAGTTGATATAGGTGATAGATTAATATACCAAGTGTAAGAAGGATTGTTGAAACCATTACTTGAAACTGTTGCTGTAGCTTGTGTTCCTTGACATACTGTTGTTGCACTTGATGTTAGATTTGCTGATAATTGTACGGTTGGATTAACACTAACGGTTATTGAATTGCTATTTACATTTTGAGAAAGTACACAAAAATCGCTTGAAGTTAATTTACAATAAACCACATCATTATTATTTGGCACGAATGAAAATGTGTTAGAATTAGAACCCACAATATTGTTGTTTACATACCATTGATAAGTAGCGGAGCTACCACCATTTGAAATATTAGTGGAAAAAGTAATAGTTTGTCCTTGACAAATGGTATTACTATTTGTTGAGATATTAATGCTCGGAGTAACTTGAGGAGGAGGTAAACCTCCTAATGAAGTTATCAAAGTGGGTCTTAAAATTAATAAGGCGTTTCTCATTCTATCTTTTTGACCTTGAGTAAATAATTGGTGACAAGCGTAACTCATATAGTTATATGAAAGCATACCAATAGGAGTATTAGTACAAACATTATTTTCATTAATATCACAGTTGTAATTTTCAATAACTGGTGCTGTATCACAGACCATATCTCCATCTGTACTGCAATTATTATTTATTGAACAAACACTATTATATGACCCCTCAAATGTGTGTCTTAAATCAAAAGCGTGTCCAAATTCGTGTGCTACTAAATAAGGATTTGAAATACTTACATCATTACTTTCTATAACTACACCATCAGCAAAGTTATAACCAGATATTGGATAAATTCCAAAACCAGCAATCCAACCTGTTATATTATTTACTAACCATAAATTCAAATAATCTCTATTGTCCCAAAATGCCATATTCGCTAAATCAAAGCGAGAAATGCCAGCGTCATTATCATTCCATTTAACGCCATAGGTAGCATAGGTTGTATCGGCAGAAGCATTTATTCTATTTATACCGTTAGTAGCAGTGCAATTTGGAGTTCTTTGTGCTAAAACAAACTGAATACCAATATCTAACCCACCACTTGACGTATCAGGATAATTTGGAAAAGTTGCCGAATATGCTTGGTTGAGCATAGTGATATAATTCTGAATTTGACTATCCGAAGGATTGTTAATAGTACCAATGGCTTCGCCAGTATGCACAACGTGTACAACAACAGGTATGGTATAAACTGTTGTATTGTTTGTATTTCTATTTGAAGCCAAAGACTGATACATTTTTTGTTGTGCTTCGTTATATTTACTGAAATACTTAACATCTGTATTTTTTAAATGATTATGAATTTCAGTTGAGGCACAAAATTGTGTTTGTGCTTTTACAAAAAAACTTATAAAAAACACTATAAAAGTTAATAACTCTTTTTTCATTAATCTAATATTATAAGTTGCATAATTTGGATAAAACGAAATGCCGTTAAGCCAAAAAAGTAGATTCAAGTGATAAATGCAACTTGTCTTTTGTTGATAATTAAATGTAAATGTACTTGATTCGGGGTTAAGAATCCCAATTTTTTTCTTGGTCTGTTGTTGCGTTTATTTCATATATATATGGAATATTTTTTCTAAAATTAGATAAAAGTCGTAATCTTTCGAAAAATACTGTCTTACAAGTCTATTAAAATTTTTATTTGCTCCTCTTTCCCAGCTGTGATAGGGCTTTGCAAAGAAGTAATCAATTTCTATAATTCATGAGTTTGAAATTTAAGCTACCAAAATAAAAAGAGCCTTTTTTACCAACATAGCAAAAAAGGCTCTTTAAGATGAATAAACCGGATAAAAACTTTTTTTTATTTTTTACCGTATTTTCTATTGAATTTGTCGATACGTCCTGCTGTATCAATAAATTGCATTTTTCCGTAAAGAAGGGTGCGAGGCACTCGAAATCTCCAATTTAATCAAAGGATATTCATTGCCGTCTTCCCATACGATGGTTTCTTTAGTATCCATCGTAGAGCGACCTAAAAAGGAATAATCGCACGAAATGTCCTTAAATATTACCGGACGATAACTTTTGGGGTGTGTATTCTTTTTCATTGTATAATTGCTTTTAAATTTTTGTATCAGAAAACAAACAGCCTACACGAAATATAGGCTGAAATGAGGGCGCAAAAATACACAAATTTGTGTATTTTACAAATTAATTTGCAATAAAGGTAGAAAAAACTGCTTGCTAAATATCCGATAGGGCGGGAGTCGGCAAAATATACGCCCCCTGCGTATTTACTTTTCCGTAATATATTTCGCTGTCAATACCCGTTTGTTCAAAAGCGTTTTGCATTGCTTCGGCGGCGCGTTGGGCAATGGCGGCATCATTGCACAAAGAAAAAACCGAAGGACCGCTGCCCGAAATGCCGCAGTGTAAAGCTCCTGCTGCAAGAGCCGCTTCCTTTACTGCGCCGAACCCGCGAATAAGCGGTGTGCGGTACGGCTCGGCGAGGCGGTCGTGGAGGCTGCTCGCCAACTGTGTGTAGTCAGCGCGGTGGAGAGCATCTACAAAAGCCGCAATATTTCCCATTTGTGCGAGGGTATCGTACATATTAATTTGCTGCGGAATGAGTTGGCGGGCGGTTTTGGTCAGCACCACCAAATCGGGGTGGGAGAGGGCATAATGCAACTGTTCGGGAGCGGGCAGACACACTATATCTAAAGGCTCGCAACTGCGTATCAGCACAATACCGCCGAGTAGCGCGGGAATGGCGTTGTCGCCGTGTACGCTGCCACTGGCAAAGGCTTCGGCTTCCAATACAAAAGGTATCAGTTCTTGTTTTGATAGGGGGGTGCCCAGCAAATGATTATAAGCCAAAGCAGCAGCTA
This sequence comes from Sphingobacteriales bacterium, assembly GCA_016711285.1. Classification (NCBI taxonomy): domain Bacteria; kingdom Pseudomonadati; phylum Bacteroidota; class Sphingobacteriia; order Sphingobacteriales; species Sphingobacteriales bacterium. The sequence goes on along the minus strand of JADJTG010000014.1, from coordinate 313,954 downwards.
CGGCGGTGGCGGCACTGCTGCCCATACCACTGCCCAGCGGCATGTTTTTTTCTATGGCTATATCCACGCCGCGTTGCTCGCGGAGGAATTTTTGCATTGCCAGCACAGCGATGCTGCCCGTATTTTCTGCCGCCGCCCGCGAGAGCTTGCCGCCATCACCTTGCAGCGACACAATACGAACTTCGTTGGTGTTGCTGAAAGAAACCGAAACCACATCACCCGGAGCTTGCAGAGCCATACCCAAAATGTCAAAACCGCAAGTTACATTACCTACCGATGCCGGAGCAAAAGCACATACACGCATTGTCATGATAAATAATATTATGTTAATAATATAAAAATCTATGCTGCAAAGATAATAACTTATTGTATGGATAAAAAGACGGAACAAAGTTCTTTATTGCTAATCTTTAAATATATTTAAAAACAAATAATTAATAAATTCATTAATTTTGAACATACTTTAAAAATGAACAAAATATAAAAAAATTCTAAAAATCAAAAAACGGTATAGAAATTCAAAAGGAGGAGGGGAGAGGTATAAAATAAGAAAAATGAGGGCTTCATTTTTTAGACTATCTGTAAAAAGAACTTTTAAACATAATTCCTGTTCTTTTTCTGTAAGGGTTTTTACTTTAAAAGATGCCTGTGCTATTATTTTTCAAACTCTGCTCTGCTTCTTATTAGATAAAAAAACATTTTTTTTATATCTTTGACCTCCTAATTAATAAACTGAATGTCAGAAGATAAAATTATATCGGTCAATATAGAAGACGAAATGAAGTCCGCCTATATTGATTATTCTATGTCTGTAATTGTATCGCGTGCATTGCCCGATGTACGCGATGGCTTGAAGCCGGTGCATCGCCGCGTATTGTTCGGAATGAACGAACTTTCCGTATATCACAACCGCCCGCACAAAAAGTCGGCGCGTATTGTAGGGGAAATTTTGGGTAAATATCACCCACACGGCGATGCCTCCGTATATGATACAATGGTACGTATGGCACAGGACTGGTCTTTGCGCTATACGCTCGTGGACGGACAGGGAAACTTCGGCTCGGTGGATGGCGACAGCCCCGCCGCTATGCGTTATACCGAAGCCCGTCTCAGTCGCATCGCTGAAGAAATTTTATCAGACATAGACAAAGAAACAGTAGATTTTACGCTCAACTTCGACGACTCGCTCGAAGAACCCAGCGTACTCCCTTCGCGCCTCCCCAATTTGTTGGTAAACGGAGCTTCGGGTATCGCCGTAGGTATGGCTACCAATATGATGCCCCATAACCTCAACGAAATTATAAACGGCATCATCGCCTATATTGACAACGAAGATATATCGCTGATGGAATTGATGCGCCATATTCCGGCTCCTGATTTTCCGACCGGCGGCATTATTTTGGGTGTAGGTGAAATAGCAGAGGCTTACAAAACCGGTCGCGGTCGTGTGGTGCTGCGCGGAAAAGCCGAAATTGAAGAAACTGCCAACGGACGCTCGCGCATCGTAGTAACCGAAATTCCGTATCAGGTAAATAAGGCGCAACTCATTCAAAAAACAGCCGAACTCATCACCGACAAAAAAATAGAAGGTATCAGCGACCTGCGTGACGAAAGCGACCGCGAAGGTATGCGCATTGTGTATGAACTAAAACGCGATGCCGTGCCGAGTGTGGTGCTGAACCAACTGTATAGCTTTACTTCGCTGCAAACCTCTTATGGCATCAACAATATATGTTTGGTGAACGGCAGACCGCGTCAGTTGAGTTTGAAGGAACTTATTTCGTATTTCGTGGATTTTCGGCACGAAGTAGTGATGCGCCGCACCCAATACGAATTGCGTCAGGCTCTTGAAAGAGCACATATTTTGGAGGGTTTTTTGGTGGCTTTAGATGATTTAGATGAAGTAATAGAACTGATTCGCCGCTCGCGCACGCCCGACGAAGCCCGCGAAGCTTTGATGGCAAAGGCTTTTAATCCTACCGAATCTTTGGTATTGGAAATGATGAAAATAGAAGCCAAAGACATTTATTATTTGTCGGAAGCCCAAGCCAAAGCGATTTTGGAAATGCGTCTGCAACGCCTCACCGGATTGGAGCGCGATAAAATACGCAATGAGTATGCCGAGTTGTTGAACCTCATCTCCAATTTAAAAGATATATTGGAGCACCGCCACCTCCGCACCGAGATTATCAAAAAAGAATTGCTGGAACTCAAAAGCAACTACGGTGATGCTCGCCGCACGGAAATCAACTACGAAGATGGCGAAATCTCTATGGAAGATATTATTCCGAATGAGGAGGTAGCAATTACCATTTCGCATTTGGGCTATGTAAAACGTACCCTGCTCGCCGAATACCGCGAACAAAACCGAGGCGGCAAAGGCTCAAAGGGCAGCAACACGCGCGAAGAAGATTTTATTGAAAACATCTTTATTGCCAAAAATCACAACTACTTATTGCTGTTTACAGAGAAAGGACGTTGCTTTTGGATGAAAGCCTATCAGGTGCCGGAAGGTACAAAAATATCCAAAGGGCGCGCCATTCAAAATCTCATCAACCTACCGAATGATGATAAAGTGCTGGCATATATTAATGTAGAGAGCCTGAAAGAAGCGGCTTATTTGCAATCGCATTATATTATTTTCTGTACCAAAAACGGCATTATCAAAAAAACAAGTTTGGAGGATTACTCGCGTCCGCGCCAAAACGGTATCAATGCCATTGCTATCCGCGAAGACGACCGTCTCATCGAGTGCCGCATTACTGATGGCGACAGCGAAATTTTCTTGGCTTCTTCTTCGGGCAAAGCGGCGCGTTTTCACGAAGAAAAAGTGCGTGAAGTGGGCAGAAACAGCATCGGTGTGAAAGGTATGGAAATAGATTCCGACATAGAATCTATTATAGGAATGATTTGCATTGCACAAGCTGACAAAGATAAAACTACAGTGTTGGTGGTATCGGAACGCGGCTATGGAAAACGCTCCGAAGTAGAAGAATACCGCCTCACCAATCGCGGCGCAAAAGGCGTGAAAACTTTGAATGTAACTGAAAAAACAGGCAATTTGATAGCAATGAAAGATGTAACAGCAGGCGATGGCTTGATGATTATCAATAAATCAGGCTTGACAATACGCTTGGCAGTGGACAGTATTTCGGTGCAGGGCAGAGCCACACAGGGCGTGCGCCTCATCAGCTTGCGCGAAGGAGACGAAATAGCAAGCGTGACGCGCATCAAAAGAGGCAGCGATGACGAAGAAGGAGTAAATGAAGAGTTGAGCAACAGCGAAGTGCCACCGACCGAAGCAAACGATAACAATGATAACACCGAAGCATAAAGAATAAGTTGTTTTAAACAAAAATTTAATTATATAGTCAAAAGAAGGTTTGTATAAAATATAGTTATCTCTTTTATTTAATTTATTTTTTATCATTACCTCCATTTCTCTTATAAAGAAAAACTTGTTTTTCATCATTAAAAACACAAAACAATTTTAAAAAACAATGAAAAAAATAATCATTATTTGCTTTGCGTTGTTGATAAGCGGAGCGACTTTTGCCCAAAAAGGGAAAGTGCAAGATGCTTATCTGGCTTATCAGAATTATACGCAATATGGTTTTAATCAAAAGGATTTGATGAAGGCTTATGAGGCTATTGAAGCCGCCGCCGTTCACGAAGAATCAAAAGGAATGTCAAAAACGTGGATGTATCGCGGGTTGATATTTGCACAGTTGAGCAACTTTGAAGATAGTTTGGATATAGCCAAAGGAGCTACCGACAAAGCTTACGAATCATTTGTGAAGGTGGTGGAATTAGAAAAAGTCGACAAAAAGAAATCTAAAACAGACGAAGCCCTACAACAATTGTGCATTATGCAAAGCTCTTTGTACAACAAAGGCAGCCAGTTGTTTCAGAGTAAAAACTACAAAGCGGCATACGGCAACTTCAATAAATCCTTGGAAATCGGTAAAATGGAAGCCTGCAAAGCTCTGAACAAAGATTATGTGGCAGGAGCCGATACCTCCACTTTATACGCCGCCGGCTTGAGTGCTTTTAATGCTGATATGAACAAAGAAGCTGCTGCGATGATGGAGGAATTGGTAAATCTTAATTTTAAAGAATCCTCTATTTACACCATTTTATACGAAGTGTATAAAAAACAAGGAGCTGCCGACAAAGCCAAAGATATATTGGCAAAGGGACGCAAATTGTTTCCCAATGATAAATCTTTGATTATCAATGAAGTAAATGCCAGCTTAGGCGGTGATAACAAAGAAGATGCCATTAAGGTGATGGAAGAGGCGATAAAGGTAGATCCGCAAAATGCCACTTTGCAATTTGCTTTGGGCACTGCCTACGATGCCGCCAAAAACTACACCAAAGCCGCCGCCGCTTACACGCAAGCGATAGCCATTGACCCTAAATACTTTGATGCTTATTATAACTTAGGAACGGTGTATTTTAACCAAGCTGCCGAAAAAACGCAGGAAATGAACAAAAAAGATGCAGAAGGAAAATTGAGCGATGCCGAATACGAAAGCAGTAAAAAGACAGTAAATGACTTTTTCTCGCAGGCTTTGCCGCATTTTGAAAAAGCCCTCACGCTGCAAGCCAACGACTGTAATACGATGCAGGCTCTCAGCCAAATTTATGCTCGCATCAGTGCTATGGACAAAATAGCACCTTTGAAAGAAAAAATTGATGCCAATTGCAAATAGGGTAGAAGGTACTTTTGAACCAAATATCAAACGCCCCCTTTCATCAAATATATCGGTGAGAGGGGGCGTTTTTTATTTATTTTACCACGAAACAATAAGAGCCTGTTTCCCAGTAATCCAATAATTTTAGATTATCTATGCTATGAACATAAGCACTGTCAGGAGAGGCTAAAAACAAATGACGGTTATTATCTCCTCTGTTATTGGTGGAATAGCTTACATAAAGGGGCTGTTTATATCTACATTCTTCATCAATTTCAAATTCCATATCCCCATCGGAAATCAGAGACCCCATGAAAAAATGATATACGCCTTTCTGTTTAGGAATAACACCAAAACGCAAACGGTAGCGGTGTTCCGCTTCATAAAAACTAGGTTTAATATCATACATCACATCGCCGCTACTGAAATAAAAAGGGATCACTTGCCCAATAGATGCAAAGACATCTATTCCTAAACTGATGCCATCTACGTTATTCACATCTATTCTAAACGCTTGAACATATCCTTTAAAATCAAAGTCGTGCAGGTGCCATTTTTCGCCAATGTTGAAGATGTCGGGCAGGGTATCGGAAAAATCAGCATTGAACCAAAGTGTATCGCCCACTACCAAAGTATCGGGGGTGCCTTCGGTGTGGAAAGGTATTTCTATTTCATAGTAACCGTGGCAGTCATTGTCTTTGATGCGGCAACTACAATCGCTAAAAAAAAGGAATAGCGTGAAAAAACAAAATAGAATGATTTTAGTAACCATATTCTTGGAAAAGTTAAAACGGCGTGTTGGCAACTTAGCAAAACACGCCGTTAATACCAAACTTATTTTACCACGAAACAATAAGAGCCTTGTTGCCAATAATCATATCCGGGTGAATCTACTGCATAGATAAAAAGTGAATCCGGCGAATTTAATAATAAATAGCGATTATTATCACCATCATTATTGGTAGAACAATAAATTATCTCTTCTTTTCCTTTGCAATCTGTGTTTAATTGAAGTGGAGATACCAAATCTATAAAACTCCAAAAATTTATATAGAAAACTCCTTTTATTTTTGGAACCAAACCAAATTTTAGTTTATATCGGTGTTCCTTAAATAAATAACTAATATAATGATGAGTAATATTATTACTGAATAAAACAGAATTGACCTTACCTATACCATTTATAATGTCCATCGCATTATTTGGATGTTGTACAATTGACGTATCTATTTTAGATATAATAAAACCACATTGGAAATCAAAATTTTCTAAGTGTAAATAACTGTTTTCATTGGCAAAATCAGTGAGGGTATCCGAAAAATCGGCATAAAACCAAAGCGTATCGCCCACTGCCAAAGTGTCGGGGGTGCCTTCGGTATAAAAAGGCAAAGTGAGCTTATACACAGAAGGACAGTGCTTTATTTTAGTACAGCTTACCGCTATTAAAACACAAAAACATAAACCTATATAATAAATTTTAGTAACCATATTCTTGAAAAGTTAAAACGGCGTGTTGGCAACTTAGCAAAACACGCCGTTAATACCAAAACTTATTTTACTGCAAAACAATAAGAGCCTGTTTCCCAGTAATCCAATAATTTTAGATTATCTATACTATGAACATAAGCACTATCGGGTGAGGCTAAAAACAAATGGCGGTTATTATCTCCTCTGTTATTAGTAGAATAGCTGATAATAAATTGTTGTTTGTATCTACATTCCTCGTCTATATTATATCGGTCGCGATAGTGGTCATCAGAAACCATAGATCCCATAAAAAAATGATATACCCCTTTCTGCTTTGGAATAACACCAAAACGCAAACGGTAGCGATGTTCCGTTTCAGAAAAATCAAATTGAAAATTATAAGAAACTCCGCCATCATTAAAATAAAAAGGATTTATTTTTCCAAGTGCGACGATATGCTCCATTTCAAGATTAATATCGTTCACTAAAGCAGTATCTATTTTAAATAGAAAAAAATAGCCTTTAAAGTTAAAGTCGTGCATGTGCCACTTTTCGCCGATATTGATAACATCGGGCAGGGTATCCGAAAAATCGGCATTGAACCAAAGTGTATCGCCCACTGCCAAAGTGTCGGGGATACCTTCGGTGGAAAAGGGTAGTGCCACCTGATAGTGTTCGTGACAATCCGAATCTTTAAAGCAGGAAGCCAACAACAACAGCGATGATATTATGATTATTCTAATAGCCATATTCTTGAAAAAGTTAAAACGGCGTGTTGGCAACTTAGCAAAACACGCCGTTAATACCAAGTCTCTTATTTTGCCGCAAAACAATAAGACCCCTGTTTCCAGTAACCAACTCCTGACCCGTCCGGAGTTTCTATTGCATGGATAAAAAGTAAATCCGGCGAACCCAATAATAAATAGCGATTATTATCACCATCATTATTGGTAGAACAATAAATTAGCATTTCTTCATTTCCTTTACAATCAGTATTAAAGTCCAAATCATATCCAGTGTCAAGCCAACTAAAAAACCCTATATAAAAAACACCTTTTACCTTGGGAACCAAGCCAAATTTTAGCTTATACCGATGCTCTTGATACAAAAAAAAGATATTATTATAAACAAATCCATTGCTGAACAATACAGATTGAACAGTACCTATACCATTTATAATATCCATAGTATTGATGTTATTATGTTGCGCTACGGTAGAATCTATCTTGGATATTCCAAAACCACATTGGAAATCAAAATTTTCTAAGTGTAAATAACTGTTTTCATTGGCAAAATCAGTGAGGGTATCGGAAAAATCAGCATTGAACCAAAGTGTATCGCCCACTGCCAAAGTGTCGGGCGTGCCTTGGGTGTAAAGAGGCAAAGTTAGCTTATACACAGAAGGACAGTGCTTTATTTTAGTACAGCTTACCGCCATTGCCATTAAAACACAAAAACATAAACCTATATAATAAATTTTAGTAACCATATTCTTGAAAAAGTTAAAACGGCGTGTTGGCAACTTAGCAAAATACGCCGTTAATACCAAACTTATTTTACCACGAAACAATAAGAGCCTGTTTCCCAGTAATCCAATAATTTTAGATTATCTATGCTATGAACATAAGCACTGTCAGGAGAGGCTAAAAACAAATGACGGTTATTATCTCCTCTGTTATTGGTGGAATAGCTTACATAAAGGGGCTGTTTATATCTACATTCTTCATCAATTTCAAATTCCATATCTCCATCGGAAATCAGAGACCCCATTCTAAGATGATAGATACCTTTTTCTTTGGGGATAAGGCCAAAGCGCAGACGGTAGCGGTGTTCTGCTTCAGAAAAATCAAATTGCAACTGATAAGAAACTCCGCCATCATTAAAATAAAAAGGATTTATTTTTCCGAGTGCGACAGTGTATTCCAATGGAATATGGATATCGTGTGCCGAAGTTGTATCTATTTTAAGTAAGCCAAAGGATCCTTTAAAATCAAAGTCGTGCAGGTGCCATTTTTCGCCAATGTTGAAGATGTCGGGCAGAGTATCGGAAAAATCAGCATTGAACCAAAGTGTATCGCCCACTACCAAAGTATCGGGGGTGCCTTCGGTGTGGAAAGGTATTTCTATTTCATAGTAACCGTGGCAGTCATTGTCTTTGATGCGGCAACCACAATCGCTAAAAAAAAGGAACAGCGTGAAAAAACAAAATAGAATGATTTTAGTAGCCATATTCTTGGAAAAGTTAAAACGGAGTGTTGGCAACTTAGCAAAACACGCCGTTAATACCAAAACTTATTTTACTGCAAAACAATAAGACCCCTGTTGCCAGTAATCCTCACTCTTGAGATTATCAAAGCTATATGTATATAAAGAATCAGGCGAAGATAGAAATAAATAGCGATGATTATCTGCATTATTATTGGTGCTATAGTGAAAAAAACCGTTTCTTTCCCTCTACAACACGGGTCTATATTATAACGATCTGATATTGGCAAGATAAAACTTCCGAAAAACAAATGATAAGTTCCCTGCTCCTGGGGTACTACACCGAAACGTACAGCGTAGTGGTGTGTATCAGGGGAGAACTCTGCCTCAAAGTCATTAGAAATACTGCCCGTACTGTAATAAAAAGGAGAAACAGTTCCTTTAATAACCGCTATATCAAAATTACGGGCGGCATCTTTTACCGTATCTTTATCCAAACGAAAGATGCGAAAACTGCTCCTAAAATCAAAGTCGTGCATGTGCCATTTTTCGCCGATATTGATAACATCAGGCAGAGTATCGGAAAAATCGGCGTTGAACCAGAGCGTATCGCCCACTGCCAAAGTGTCGGGCGTGCCTTCGGTATAAAAAGGCAAAGTGAGCTTATACACAGAAGGACAGTGCTTTATTTTAGTACAGCTTACCGCTATTAAAACACAAAAACATAAACCTATATAATAAATTTTAGTAACCATATTCTTGAAAAAGTTAAAACGGCGTGTTGGCAACTTAGCAAAACACGCCGTTAATACCAAACTTATTTTACCACGAAACAATAAGACCCCTGTTTCCAGTAACCAACTCCTGACCCGTCCGGAGTTTCTATTGCCTGGATAAAAAGTGAATCCGGCGAACCCAATAATAAATAGCGATTATTGTCACCATCATTATTGGTAGAACAATAAATTAGCATCTCTTCTTTTCCTTTACAATCAGTATTCAATAGAAGTGGAGATACCAAATCTATTCTACTCCAAAAACTTATATGAAAAACACCTTTTACCTTGGGAACCAAGCCAAATTTTAGCTTATACCGATGCTCTTTATACCAAAAAAAGATATTATTATAGACAGTACCATTGCTGAACAACACAGATTGAATAGTACCTATACCATTTATAATATCTATAGTATTGATGTTATTATATTGTGCTATGGTAGAATCTATCTTTGATATTCCAAAAACACATTGAAAATCAAAATTTTCTAAGTGTAAATAACTGTTTTCATTGGCAAAATCAGTGAGGGTATCCGAAAAATCGGCGTTGAACCAGAGCGTATCGCCCACTGCCAAAGTATCAGGGATGCCTTGGGTGTAAAGAGGCAAAGTTAGCTTATACACAGAAGGACAGTGCTTTATTTTAGTACAGCTTACCGCTATTAAAACACAAAAACATAAACCTATATAATAAATTTTAAAACACAAAAACATAAACCTATATAATAAATTTTAAAACACAAAAACATAAACCTATATAATAAATTTTAAAACACAAAAACATAAACCTATATAATAAATTTTAAAACAAAAAAACATAAACCTATATAATAAATTTTAAAACACAAAAACATAAACCTATATAATAAATTTTAAAACACAAAAACATAAACCTATATAATAAATTTTAGTAGCCATATTCTTGAAAAAGTTAAAACGGCGTGTTGGCAACTTAGCAAAATACGCCGTTAATACCAAAACTTATTTTACCACGAAACAATAAGAGCCTGTTTCCCAGTAATCCAATAATTTTAGATTATCTATGCTATGAACATAAGCACTGTCAGGAGAGGCTAAAAACAAATGACGGTTATTATCTCCTCTGTTATTAGTAGAATAGCTAACCATAAGAGGTTGCTTGTATCTACATTCTTCGTCTATATGATATCCATTATTAAAATAGTAATCATCGGAAATCAGAGACCCCATTCTAAGATGATAGATACCTTTTTCTTTGGGGATAAGGCCAAAGCGCAAACGGTAGCGGTGTTCCGTTTCAGAAAAATCAAATTGCAACTGATAAGAAACTCCGCCATCATTAAAATAAAAAGGATTTATTTTTCCGAGTGCGACAGTGTATTCCAATGGAATATGGATATCGTGTGCCGGAGTTGTATCTATTTTAAATACCAAAAAATAGCCTTTAAAATCAAAGTCGTGCAGGTGCCATTTTTCGCCAATGTTGAAGATGTCGGGCAGGGTATCGGAAAAATCAGCATTGAACCAAAGTGTATCGCCCACTGCCAAAGTGTCGGGCATTCCTTCGGTGGAAAAGGGTAGTGCCACCTGATAGTGTTCGTGACAATCCGAATCTTTGAAGCAGGAAGCCAACAGCAACAGCGATGATATTATGATTATTCTAATAGCCATATTCTTGGAATACCAAACTTATTTTATCACAAAACTCATCATGTTGTAAAAATTTTTTTGATTAAAAAATTAAAACTATCGCTTCTAAAATTAAACTCTTTGCGTCAAAACTCCAAATTTTTAACACTTTAAGAGCAAGTCGGGAGCGTGGTATTGATAGATAAAAAACATTAACTTAACATAATGTTAATTATTTTACAAATTGATTTATAAAAACAAATACAGGTTTTTACTTTAAAATGCGCCAATTGGTAGGGTAATAATTGTTGTAGCGATTGGGCATTAGCTTTAGCCAGCCAAGCGGCAGTCCATTAAATTTTGCCAAAGTCCAGCCGAAATTTTGCGATACATTTTTTAATTCAAAATTTTCTTTTTTTAAATAAGATTGTGCATCTGATATATTTAATTCAATGCTTTGTAATTGATTGTTTATCATAGTATTTAAAGCCAATTCGTGAGATGGAATAAAATCTTTTCCTTTAAATTCGCCCAATAAAATATATTCGCTGCGCGGCATATTGGCGGTGCATATTTTCAAATTTTCATCGTGTAACGGAGTCACGGCAAATATTTGTCCGTTGGGCAACTTTAACCAATTCATCATATATAAAAAGGTGTCCTCTATCCAAGGTGTCAGCATTTCTTTTTCTTTGCTATTTAACATAATATTTTTACTTATTACATTTTTATTTCCTTTGTTTGTCGCTCCGTTTTCGCCCTTTGTTTTGCGAAAAACAGAACAATAAAAACCCTCGCCCGCCACACGATGCGGATAGCAATGATAGTGATAACTTTGCCGGAATTTTACCTCCTCCACCCCCCAATTCACTGCTAAGGATAAGCGCAACGACTCAAAACCTAAATCTAACAAAGCAACTGCATTTTCTTCGTTTTCGCGCTGATTATAAGTGCAGGTGCTGTATATCAAAATACCTCCTTTTTTGACCAAAGGCGCGGCAGCCTGCAAAATACTGCGCTGTCGGGCAGCACAAAACGCCACTGTTTGCGGCGACCATTCTTCCATCGCACTCGCCTGCTTACGAAAAAGCCCCTCGCCCGAACAAGGTGCATCTGCCAACACCACATCAAAACAGCCCCGCATCGCCGCGAAATCGCCCACTTGCTGCTGCGTAATAAAAACATTTTGCCGCCCCCAACGTGCTATATTCTGATACAAAGCTCCTACCCTGTTTTTGATGGCTTCGTTGGCGATGAGCGTACTGTGCGGGTGTATCGCCGAAGCCAATAAAGTAGTTTTCCCGCCGGGCGAAGCACACAAATCTAATACAGACAAAGGCGAACTACAGTCGCTGTGGTGTCGTATAATATGGTCAATGAGCATAGAGGAGGCTTCTTGCACATAATAGGCTCCGGCGTGCCAAAGTGGGTCGTGAGCAAAATTCGGACGCTGCGCCAAATAATAAGCCGACTCGCACCAAGGAACGGCAGCCGCCAAATCAAACAAAAGCGGCGCAACTTTCTGCGGGTTGAGGCGAATGCTCACCGACGAATCCTGCTCCATTACAGCCGCCAATTTCCTGCTCTCCTGCTCCCCTATTTGTTGTTGCATTTGCTCTAAAAAAGCCTTCGGAAGTGTTTTTAATGGGGAGTTTACCTGTTTTTTTTCTTGCAAAATATAGATATTTTAATAAAAAATATAAATTTGAATAAGTAAGATTAATAATTTTTTTTATAACCTTAGCTTCAATTTAGAGATATTTTTGTTCGTAAAATAACATTTTACAAAAACTTTCAATTACTTTCGCAAAAAAATGATGTTTAAACTTTATTTTTAATTGATTTTATCTCTACTTTATACTGAAAATCTAAAAAAATGAAAAAAACAATTGTTATTATTAGTGCCTTTTGTGTACTGTTTATATTAAGTATTGTGTCGGCGTGCAAGCACGACATACCTGAAATTGTGGATATTACGGACACTACGGATAATCCGATAGATACAACGGATAATCCCATTGATACTACCAATACCAACAACGACACACTTGCCATTGATTTGAAACTGACTAAAACTGTCAGCACAAGCACTGTCACTGTGGGGGATAATATTACCTATACTATTAGCATCAGCAACGAAGGCGATACCATCGCAACAGGCATCAAAGTAAAAGATGTGTTGCCCGCCGGACTCGATTATGTGTCTTCGGTGGCGAGCAATGGCACTTATAGCTCCCCTATCGGCGAGTGGTCAATAGGTACTTTGACAAATGGCAGCAATGCCTCTCTTTTAATTACTGCTAAAACTACTGCTGCAGGCACGGTGGTAAATACGGTTCAGGTAGTCGCCGCCGACCAGGAGGATAAAGACTCTACACCCAATAACAGTAGCAGCAGCGAAGACGACCAAGCCTCCGTATCGGTGGTAGTAAACTCGCCTGTGAATACAGACCCCTGCTCCCCCGATTCTGTGTATTTTTCACAACAAGTATTACCACTTCTGTTGGCAAACTGTGCTATGGACGCTTGCCACGATGCTGTTTCGCCAAAAGAAGGTGTGAATTTAACCACTTATGCCAAAGTAATGCAAACAGGCGGTGTCAATGATTTCAGCCCTTTGCAAAGTGAACTCTATGAAGTATTGGTGGAGGATAATCCAAATAATGTTATGCCCCCTCCGCCTTATGCTCCTCTGAGTGCCGACCAAATTCAGCTTATTTATAAATGGATAGCACAAGGTGCGCTCAACCTCACCTGTACCCCTGATACCGATACCTGCCCTACCGATAATATGAGTTTTTCTCAAGACATTGCGCCCATTTTATCATCTAATTGCGGAGCGTGCCATAGCACGGCAGCACACCTGGGTAATGTTATTTTAGATACTTACACGGGTGTAAAATCAAAAGTAGATGAAGGCTCTTTGTTGGGGGCAATTAAGCATCAAAGCGGATTTTCAGCAATGCCACCCAGCGGCACTATGTTGCCTGAATGTGATATTACCAAAATTGAAGCGTGGATTAATCAGGGCGCATTAAATAATTAGTATTTTTATTTATAATAAATTTATTTACAATAAAATATATGAATATTATTCGTTTTACAGCTTGTGTCTTATGCGCAATATTTTTTATTTCCTTGTCAGCTTGCTATTATGATGTAGAGGAGGAATTATATCCCGCAAATACTGATACTACCC
>JADJTG010000013.1:0-37500 GCA_016711285.1 Sphingobacteriales bacterium | reverse complement strand
CGAAGAAGGACGTGGCAAGCTGCGAAAAGTTACGGGGAGCTGCAAGCGAGCGAAGAACCGTAAATGTCCGAATGGGGCAACCCACCCGCAAGGGTATCCAGCAATGGAGGCAAACGTGGGGAACTGAAACATCTAAGTACCTACAGGAAAAGAAAACAAAAGTGATTCTGCGAGTAGTGGCGAGCGAAAGCGGAATAGCCCAAACCGTACAACAAAGTTATACGGGGTTGAAGGACTGCGAGATCAGGCGTTAATCGGAAGTAGAAAGGTCTGGGAAGGCCTACGAAACAGGGTGAGAGTCCCGTAGACGTAACGATGACAACTGTAGCAGTATCCTGAGTAAGGCGGGACCGGAGAAATCCTGTCTGAATCAGCCGGCACCATCCGGCAAGGCTAAATAAGAAGAGAAGACCGATAGTGAACCAGTACTGTGAAGGAAAGGTGAAAAGCACCGTGAGTAACGGAGTGAAATAGACCTGAAACCTTGCGCTTACAAGCGGTCGGAGCTGCCGAAAGGCAGTGACGGCGTGCCTTTTGCATAATGAGCCTACGAGTTGCAACTTACTAGCGAGGTTAAGTGTAAAGATACACGTAGCCGTAGCGAAAGCGAGTCTTAACAGGGCGCGATAGTTAGTAGGTGCAGACGCGAAACCTAGTGATCTACCCTTGAGCAGGTTGAAGGTTGGGTAAAACCAACTGGAGGACCGAACTGGTAAACGTTGAAAAGTTTTCGGATGACTTGAGGGTAGGGGTGAAAGGCTAATCAAACTGGGAGATAGCTCGTACTCCCCGAAATGCATTTAGGTGCAGCCTTGCTTTACAAACTACTGCGGAGGTAGAGCTACTGATAGGGCTAGGGGCTTCACAGCCTACCAACCCCTGACAAACTCCGAATGCCGTAGTAGAAGAAGCAGGAGTGAGGGGTGTGGGTGCTAAGGTCCGTATCCGAGAGGGAATCAACCCAGACTATCTGCTAAGGTCCCCAAATCTATACTAAGTTGGTTAAACGTGGTGTGGTTGCATTGACAGCTAGGATGTTTGCTTGGAAGCAGCAATTCATTTAAAGAGTGCGTAACAGCTCACTAGTCGAGTGACGATGCGCGGAAAATAATCGGGCATAAAGCATAGTACCGAAGCTATGGATTCATAGAAATATGAGTGGTAGGGGAGCATTATAATCGCGGCGAATGTCATCTGTGAGGATGGCTGGAGCAATTATAAAAGCAAATGTAGGCATAAGTAACGATAATCCCAATGAGAATATGGGACACCGAAAGACTAAGGGTTCCTGATCAACGTTCGTCGGATCAGGGTTAGTCGGGACCTAAAGGCGCACCCGCGAGGGGAAGCCGATGGAAAATCTGTTAATATTCAGATACCTGTTGTAACTGCGAAGGGGCGACGGAGAGGTAGAACGACTGCGCACTGACGGAATAGTGCGTTAAAGCTGGTAGGCGATGAATCAAGTAGGCAAATCCGCTTGAGGAGCAGAAAGGCGAAAGTACCGCAAATCTACGGAGGCGCGGATAATGTCGGGAAACGGACTTCCAAGAAAACCCTCTAAGCTATAGGTTACGACAGCTCGTACCGCAAACCGACACAGGTAGTCGAGGAGAGAATCCTAAGGTGCTCGAGTGAATCGTGGCTAAGGAACTAGGCAAAAAGGTCTCGTAACTTCGGGAGAAGAGACGCTTGCTGCAAGGCAAGCCGCAGTGAATAGGCCCAGGCGACTGTTTAACAAAAACACAGGACACTGCCAAGTTGAGAAATGAAGTATAGTGTCTGACACCTGCCCGGTGCTGGAAGGTTAAGGAAGGTGCTTAGCGCAAGCGAAGGCATTGACTGAAGCCCCAGTAAACGGCGGCCGTAACTATAACGGTCCTAAGGTAGCGAAATTCCTTGTCGGGTAAGTTCCGACCTGCACGAATGGTGTAACGATCTGGGCGCTGTCTCGGCCACGAGCTCGGTGAAATTGTAGTAGCGGTGAAGATGCCGCTTACCCGCATCGGGACGGAAAGACCCCGTGAACCTTCACTATAACTTAACATAGATTTTGAATTAACGATGTGTAGGATAGGTGGGACGCTACGAGATATGTACGCTAGTATGTATGGAGCGGCCGTTGAAATACCACCCTTTGTTGATTTAGAATCTAACTCTCTGGAATAGAGAGGACGGTGTTTGGTGGGTAGTTTGACTGGGGTGGTCGCCTCCTAAAAAGTAACGGAGGCTCGCAAAGGTTCCCTCAGCGCGCTTGGCAACCGCGCAAAGAGCGTATTAGTACAAGGGAGCTTGACTGTGAGACAGACAAGTCGAGCAGGTGCGAAAGCAGGCTAAAGTGATCCGGTGGTTCCGCATGGAAGGGCCATCGCTCAAAGGATAAAAGGTACTCCGGGGATAACAGGCTGATCGCACCCAAGAGCTCATATCGACGGTGCGGTTTGGCACCTCGATGTCGGCTCGTCACATCCTGGGGCTGGAGAAGGTCCCAAAGGGTTGGGCTGTTCGCCCATTAAAGTGGCACGCGAGCTGGGTTCAGAACGTCGCAAGACAGTTCGGTCCCTATCTGATGCGGGCGTAAGAGATTTGAGAAGGGCTATCATTAGTACGAGAGGACCGTGATGGACGCACCGCTAGTGAACCTGTTGTCACGCCAGTGGCACGGCAGGGTAGCTATGTGCGGAAGAGATAAGCGCTGAAAGCATCTAAGCGCGAAACTCGCTTCAAGATGAGATCTCTGATTAAGGGTCGTGGAAGAATACCACGTTGATAGGTAGTAGGTGTAAAGGTGGTGACATCAAAGCCGAGCTATACTAATAACCCGTAAGCTTTCAATAATTATTAAGGTATGTGGAAACTGAAGAGGCAGAAGCATACATTATAAATTTATGACTGAAAGCAACCTGAATAGCGAATTTGTAAGTTAATAATGAGCAGTATTTTAGAAATGAGAGCTGCGTTAGGAGTTAATAATTAATCAGATTCAACAGGAAATACTTGCCGAAATAGATTATCTATATAGAACACAGCTGAAAGGCTTAGGGATATATAGGTATAATTATAAGGATATAGTAGTTGTGAAAGACGCCAAATTAGAAGTGTTCTGCAAGCAAACTGAATGCGAAGAGCAGGAAGTGAGAAGTGAAGACGAAGAGCAGAAGAATATTTAGGTATAACAGAAAACTTAATGCCGATATAGTCAATAATTAACAAAAGAAATTATTTTGTGTTGCGGCATGTGTAAGAAACAGTTACACGACTGAACACAAGAGAAAAGAGCAACGGTGGCTATAGCGGAGGGGATCACCTCTTCCCATTCCGAACAGAGCAGTTAAGCCCTCCTGCGCCAATGGTACTGTACTAAACATACGGGAGAGTAGGTCGCCGCCGAAATATTTAAAATATAGAAGACACACCCCTTGTTTGCACGAGTTTTGCGAGCAGGGGGTGTGTTACTTTTGCACAATACACATAGATACTCCTATCTCTATCTTCAAGGCATATCCTATTTATATTTGATGGATAATTATTTTATATATCATTACCGAACATGACAGATAAGTACGATTCTATCTATATGCAACGCTGCTTAGAATTAGCAGCACAAGCGCAGGGAAATACTTATCCAAATCCTTTGGTAGGAGCAGTAGTGGTACATAACAACAAAATTATCGGCGAGGGCTACCACCACCAAAAAGGATTACCCCATGCAGAAGTAAATGCCATACAATCTATACTGCCGATTAATAAGCATCTTTTATCGCAAAGTACTTTATATGTGAATTTAGAACCTTGCTCTCATTATGGAAGTACGCCGCCTTGTGCACATTTTATTATCAAACACCAAATTCCAAAGGTGGTGTTAGCTTGCAGAGACCCTTTTGATAAAGTGAGTGGAAAAGGTATCGCAATCCTATTGCAAGCGGGTATAGAAGTAGTTGAAGGAGTAGAGCATAATGCGGCTCGTTTGCTGAATCGGCGTTTTTTTACTTATATAGAACAAAAAATACCCTATATCATCTTAAAATGGGCACAAACACAAGATAGTTTTTTTGCCCCGAATACACCACAGCAGCAGTGGATTAGCAACGCCTTGACCAAACGTGTAGCACACCGCTGGCGTACCCAAGAACAAGCTGTATTAATTGGTACTCATACAGCCCTCATAGATAACCCACAATTGACCGCCCGCTATTGGCAGGGAAAAAATCCTTTGCGCTGTGTTGTAGATAAATCGCTGCAATTGCCTTTGGAATTATCTATATTTAATCACGATGCTCCTACTTTAATTTTTACAGACCTTCGAACTCCTGTTCCTGCATATTCTTCTATGTTCCATATTCAATACCAAAAAATTGATTTTCAGGAAGATATAATTAAACAAATTATTGATTGTTTGTATAGTAAAAATATTCAATCACTGATAGTAGAAGGTGGGGCAGAGCTTATCAACAGCTTTTTGACAGCAGGAATATGGCATGAGGCACGAGTATTTGAAGCACCGGTACATTGGGGGAAAGGAAAACGCGCACCGCTTATATCTACAACTCCACAACAAAGCCACCAGATTGGCGATAATTTTTTATTTACCTATTTTAATCCCACCCATTCAATTATTTAATTACATACAAAACTACAAAAAAGTATGTTTTATTTGTTGCTCTCGGTTTTTTGTTCCTGTGCCAACATCTATTTATTTAAAATATTCGGTCGGCGGCAAATGGATACCCTGCCTATAATAGCTCTGAATTATTTTGTGTGTATCGGTATTGCGATGTTGTTAAGCGAAAACACTTATTTACTATTGCCGCGGCATCTATTTCAAACATCGTGGCTGCCTTATTCGGTGGCTTTGGGTTGTTTATTTATCAGCACCTTTCAGCTAATGGCATACAGCACTCAAAAAAACGGTATTGCACTGACGAGTGTTGCCAATAAATTATCTATGATAGCACCTATTCTGGTGGCAATTGCAATATATGAAGAAAGTGGAAATACCATAAAAACAACAGGAATTGTGTTGTGTATGGCATCGGTGGCTTTGGTAAGCATATCGGATAAAAAAGCTATCCATTTTGAGCAAAAAATGCCGCGCCTTTTGCTGTTGGTATTGGCATTGAGTGCCTGTATTGAAATATTGATAGATTATAGTCAGCGTTTTAAGTTATCCGAATCAGAATTACCTCTTTTTTTAATGGTATGTTTTGGGATAGCGGGTTGTATCGGAACAACAATATCAGTATGGAAATACCGACATTATTTGCGGGCAATGTTTTCTAAAAAGGTGTTAATAGCGGGGCTATTATTGGGAGTACCAAATTATGGCTCCATGTATTTTTTTATGAAAGCCTTGCAAAAAAGCAATTGGGGCAGTTCGGTAATTTTTCCGCTCAATAATATAGCGGTGGTATTATTATCTATTGCAAGCGGTGTAATTTTATTTGACGAGCGGCTCAATCGTCTGAACTGGATAGGGATTGGCGTTGCATTAATCGGCATTGTATTAATCAGTATCGGCAAATAAGAAAGTGCTTTGTTTTTTATTCATTTTTTTTATAATTTTTGGAAAAAAAGCCGATTACTCAGGGTCGGCGGCGGTGGGCTCTTGCGGAATAAGTAAACGTGTACTTTGATAAGCATATTGAATATCAGAATGTTGCTCAAAAGCCGTTAAAATTTCCTCCCAAATACTTTGTTCCAAAGAACGGCGGGAGCGCGGGTCGCAAATAGTGCGGATAGTAAACAAAATACCGTTATCGCGCCCACGCACATACACCAAAGGTGTAAATTTGCTGTAAAGAATCAAATATTTGGAAGAAGATTGTCGGTATAATCGCTCGGCATCGGCAACCAGTGGTTTACTTTTTTCATTCACAATCTCTTCAATAATACTTTTAGCTTTTCTCCAATTACTTTGATAAGTGAGTGTGAGTGAAATTTCGTGCCATATATAATAAAAGCCCATTGTATAATTAGCAAGCGGCTCGCTCCCGAGTCTGCCGTTGGGAATATGAATAATACGTCCCGAACTTTGGTCGCCGTCAATCCAGTTACCGATTTCGTTGATAGTAAATTGAAACAGACTTATATCAATGACATCGCCGGCATCGCTGCCGAGTTGGATACGGTCGCCCAAAACAAAAGGCTTTCGGATAATGATATACAGCCACGCGGCTATATTAGAAAGCGGATTTTGCAAAGCAATGGCAATACCCGCCGACAAAATACCGATATAGGTAAGCAGAGAATCTACAAAATTGAACCAAATACGCCCTACCAAAAGCATAGCTAATACAAAAGCCAGCCACCAAGTATTGCGCCTCCAGTAATAATGACTGGGGCGATGTTTGCTGAGAGAAAAAAGAAGGGTGAGAAATAGTTTTCGCAACAGAATAATTCCCAGCACTACCGCAAAAGAAGTAAACACACGCTGTTGCAAAACGGGAGACAATCCCAATACCTTTTGCAGCCAAGATTCAATATTTAGTATGATTCCTTCCATTATTCAAAAAAAACACACATAATTACAAACAAAAATATAGTGCCAAAAGAGTTTTTTGTTAAAAAAATATGAAAAATAAGTCAAAAAGCGGAAATTTGCCCTTCGGTATTATAGATACTCCAATAAAAATATGAATACATTACATTTTGGGCTTACACATTTGCCGCAGCGAAGCAAGAGTCCTCGCAGCGAAGGATTAACGATGGTGATGGATAAGGGTTTATCAATATCAGATGCAAGAGGTTTGGTAGAAACCGCCGGACAGTACATAGATTTTATAAAAATAGGCTTTGGTTCGGCAGCGATTACCCCCAATTTAAAAGAAAAATTAAACATCTATCGCCAAGCCAATATCCGTTTTTATTTTGGCGGCACTTTATTTGAAGCGTTTGTAGTGCGCGATATGTTGGCACAATACGAGGCTCTGTTAGAAGAATTTGAGGTAAAAGTGATGGAAATATCAGACGGTTGTATTCAAATAGAGCACAGTTTGAAGTGTGAGTATATCCGGCATTTTGCACAACGCTATACAGTATTGTCGGAGGTAGGCTCAAAGGATAAAGAAGTGATATTGCCGCCGTATAAGTGGGTAGAAATGATAGAAGCGGAATTGGAGGCAGGTGCTTGGAAAATCATCGCCGAATCGCGGGAAGGCGGCACTATCGGCATCTACCGCTCAACAGGCGAGGTGCGAATGGGTTTGATAGACGAAATCTTGAACAAAATAGCGGCGGAACAAATAATATGGGAAGCTCCTCAAAAAGTGCAGCAGGAGTGGTTTATCAAAAAATTAGGAGCGAATGTAAATTTGGGAAATATTCCCAGCAATGAAGTCATTGCCTTAGAAACGTTGCGTATCGGCTTGCGCGGCGATACTTTTTTTCAATATCTGCCTCGCTAATCCTCTTCCTGTCATCACAGAAGCGAATATATTTTTAATTTATTCAAACTCAAATTCCTCCCAAATTGTTATTATATGAAAACACAGTTACCATTAACCAAAAATGCCAATATAGAACAGGCGGAAGTTTTGGTGTCGGGAAAAACGACATTTTTTCGTATGAAAAACTTAGATTTATTTCTCGAAGCCCTGAAAAACCTTAAAACGGTAGGCACGGTAACGGCGAGTTCTAAATATGCCATTCGTAAAATGTTGCGTCCGATAGATTTTTCCAAAGCTAATTTGATTGTAGAATTCGGAGCGGGTGATGGCTGCATTACGCAGCGCATTTTGGAAAAAATGAAACCCGATGCTACGCTGTTGAGCTTTGAGATAAACGATAAATTTTGCGAAGTGCTGAACGAAATAGCCGCCCAAGACCGCCGCTTGCATGTAATCAAAGATTCGGCAGAAAACGTGCAGCACTATCTGGCTCGTTTTACGGATACCGCCGAGTGTAGCCATGTTATTTCAGCATTGCCGCTTTCGCTGCTTCCGGCGCAGGTACTCAACAATATTTTAGCGGCTTCTCACCATATTTTGCGCAAAGGCGGTTATTTTATCCAAATACAATATTCCCCTATTTCATACAAAGATTTAAAACGCTATTTTAAGTATATTGACTTAAAAATAGCAGTGCGCAACATACCGCCTGCCTTATTATATTTTTGCTACAATCGTCCTGAAAAAAAGTAGAAAAAGCGTAGTAAAATCAAACGCGCTGCAAGAAGGTTCTATTCCTGTTTTTTGAGTACTTCAATATTGCTTTGTGCAACGGCAATATTTTTTTGTGCCATTTCCCACAAAGAACTGTCGTGGGGTATTTGCTGATAAGTAGCCACAGCGAGTAAAAAATACTGTTCGGCTTGTTTTGCCGTATCCTTCAAATATTTTTGTGTTTGCAAAGAAGGCATTGTTTTAATTTTCTGGCGTTCTTCTTTCCACATCAAAGCCTGCTCCAAACCCTGCTGAAAAAACTCATAAGCGCGGCGAGCCGTTTCGAGGGTCGTAAAATGCTGCTGTTGTTTTTCGAGCGATTGGCGGTTGTTGCGAAGGGTACGGATATTTTGTTGGGCGGTGTTGTAATGTACGGAATCGGAAGGCAATACTTTATTGAAATAATACTCCGCCAACAACATCAAAGAGTCGGTAGTATGCAAATTTTTTTGCCAAAGATACAGCGTATCGGGCGGCGGCATTTGCTGTATATCCGCCATACGCTGCGATAAAACCTGATACCTTTCCGCAGATTGCTCCGATAGTTCATAACCTATATCAAAATTGCTTTTTCCGTAGGCTTCGTCAAAATTATACACCATTGATTTCAGTTCGCCGAGCAATTTTCCATTATTTTCAATAATATTCAAATTGTGTTGCCGCAGGGCAAATTCGGGCGTTTCAATATCGGTGATGTTCAAATAAGCATCTTGAGCCGCCTGCAAACATTGTTCGGCGGCGGCAATACGCTGTTTAAGGTCGCCTACATCGGCAGTCTGTTTTTTTGTGCGCGAATTTTCAATGGTTTTCGTGCAATAATCATAATGAAGCAATGATTCTTTAATATAGTAATTGCCCAAAATAGCATAAGCGCGGCTGTTGGCGGGGTCGCATTGCAAAATGCGCCGCACTTCGGCTTTGGTATTGGCGTGAATATCTGCCCGTTCAAATGCAGCAATCGTATCGTTGAAGCTAAAAGGCTGCGGCGGTATTTGTCGGAGGTGCTTGTTTATTTTTTTCTTTCCTTGTAAAAAAATAGCTTTTGTCACCGGATTTTCCACCAATTGCCACATGGGGTCGTCGGGATAATGAGTAGGAAGAAAATATTTGGGATTGGCTAAAAAGAAATCGGCAGCAAATAAATGTATAAAAAGAGAATCGTTTTGTTGTATATTTTGATGAGCCACTGCCGCCCAAGTATTATCTATAAGATACCAAACATTCTGTATTTTCACTACATTCCAGGCGTGCCCTGTTGTTTGCAAAATTCCGTAATCATCGGTTACGCTGCCAATAACAGTACGGCACGCAATACCTTGTACATCACATAAAGCCTGCAACAAATTGGAGTAGCCCACACATACCGCCTTGCCGGTGCTCAACACTTGCGGAGCTTGGTGCGAAAAATTGAGTGCATTTTCGGAAATATCATTTTGCTCTATTTTTTGCAACAAATCATCGTCATAGCGGATATTGCGGCAAATCCACATAAAAAAAACAGCTACTTTTTCAAGGTCATCGTTGCTATACCGACAAAGTTGTTGGGATAGTTGCTCTACATTTTTAACGGCGGCGGGCGGCACTTGTCGGGCGATAGGTGCGGCGGTGGTGAGCAAATCGTGAGGGTTTTGCGCTGCTACCATTAGCCCACAGTTCACTATCAACACCATTGCTATGATGCGAAATAAGAGAAGTCTTAGGTTTTGTTTCAAAAAATAAAAAAGGTTTTTCATTTTATTCCCCCTAAAAAAAAGAAAAAAATCACATTGCTTTTTTGCCGTCTGCTTTTATCCATTGCTGCACACGCTCGTATAATAAAGCTGAACTTTCGGCAACAACTCCACCGTAAATAGCCTGCTCCAAATCATTGATGAGGGTATTGAGACGAGCAATTTGTGTTGTTTGCATTTGCTTTTCGGCGAGTTGCGATTGCATCGCCGATTTGGATATATTTGTTATGTTGATTTGATATTGTTCCTGAATATACTGCTGAAGCTGATGCAACGCACGTTCTTTTTCGCCAGAAGGCGGTTTGGGTTGGTATATTTCGTGTTCAGGCGTTGCTGTTTTTGTCAATATGGGATTTGTTTTGCCCGCAGCAGATTTTTTTGCAGTATCTTCTTTGCGTGTATTTATGTTTTTTATCACTTCTTTTTTTGGAGCATTAAAAAACCGAAAACCTTTAAAAATAAACACTCCCGCTGCCATCAGCAAAAGCACGTACAGAAGCCATTTCCACCACGCAGTTTCCGAAGCATCATCGGCGAAGTTGCCATCGTCATTAGCCGCAGGCATATTATAAGCGGCGGCATCGCTTACAGATAAGGTAGGCATTGAAGAATGGCTTTGCACGGTTTCATATTGGCGAGTTTGAGGATTAAAGAAAGAAAAAAGAAGCGGATTAAATGTAAAATTTCCTTTTTGGGTAGGAGTAATTTGGTAATAAAAAACTCGTTTGCCGCTAAGTTGTTTGTTCTGAGCCGCCGACTGAAAATCGCTGTCGCTTTGTACTTCGCCCGCTTGCTGCACCATACCGACGGGCAGTTGCAGAGCAGGAGCTTGGAGCAAGGGCAAAGTTCCGCTTCCTTCCACAGTTACTTTCAATTGCAGCACTTCGCCAACGGAGGCATTGGATTTATCCAGCTCCTGCGCCACTGAAAAATTGCCCACAGCCCCCTGAAAACTATCGGGCGCACCCTCCGAAGGCAGTTCAGCCACTTGCAATTTTTCGGTGTTAGTGGTAAGTTTTCTTTCTTCGTAATCGTAGAAAATTCCAAAACTGCCGCCGCCCACCTGAAAATTAGCCTCAATGCTCATAGCAGGTACTTCGAGGGTAGCTGCCTGCTGCGGAAAAATCGCAAAACGTTTGAGCAATTGGCGCGTATAACGTTTTCCTTCTTGCGTAACACTTTCAGCGGGCAACTGTTGCGGCGTAATATCTTCCGTCCAAAATCCGGTAAAAGTTGGAATTTCAGTAGTGGCATAATCAACAATATTCACCGTAGTATAAATTGCGTATTCGGCAATAATTTGCTCACCGACTACTGCCTCATTTTGGCTGAGGTCTAATTGCATAAAAGCCTCGCCGGAACTGCCACCGCCGGACATTTGCGGGTCGGGGTCAGGGAAAGGGAAATTGGGAATATTCGGAAAAGGCTGAGTATTGCGCGGTTGGCGCAGCCTATGCGAGCCATTGCCCTGCACGGCTTCTACACGAAATATTTTTGTTTTAAGCACTTTGCCGCCTACTTCCACACTGGCAGCAGGAAGTGTATAAGTTCCGGCTTCTTCTACAAGCAATCTATAACCTATTGATTGTTTTTTGCTGATATCTCCATTGATGATAGCATAAGAAGTAGAACGATTCGGACCGCCCACCATTTTCAGTCGGGCATCAAAAGCAGGTGCTTTAAACTGATTCAACTCGGCATCTTCCAGCACATAAATCACATCAAAAGGCTCGCCCACATATACTTCTTCTGGCGCATCTATATAAAAACTCTGTGCTGCCAGCCATTGCTGATTGCCACATAATAAACACAGCAACAACAGCCAACAATAATGGAAAGGTCGCTGATTATTGACAGGAAAAATTTTTAAAAAAACTGACGATATCCCAGCTATCATACACCGATAAACATTATTATTTTACACACACCCAAAAAAGTAAATATTTTGCTTTGATAATGCGTGATGTCACAAACAAAAAGGTAATAAAAAAAACAAAAAAATCAGGTAAATGTTGCTCTTTTATAAAAAACGAATGATTTTGCAGCAAAAATATACATTTCATTAGGAATACATAGAATATTATTTATTTTTTTAATATAAAATAACAAAAAGTAAGCATATATTTATGTGTATAATGTATAGATACAAATTTGAAATATAATTTAATTTTACAACATTTTTAGAGATAAAAAAATAAAAAGAGATGGTAAACCCTGAAATATTACGAGCTTATATGATGGGCGCAGCAACACCCGAAACCGCGCAGCGATGGAGCGGTAAGCCCTTGAAAAACGACCTGCACCGTGATAAATCGACGGCTAAAGTCAGCAAAAACACCATCATAAGCAGCAGCGAAAATTTTGAAATACTACAAGAGCAATTACAACAATCCCTGCAAGCATTGGATACTGCCATTTTGCAGGGAGCAAAAGAAATTCGCCTTATTCACGGAAAAGGACAGCAGAAACTACAACGCGAATTGCACCGTTTATTGAGCGAGCATCGGCAGGTACGCAGCTACCGCCTGAGTAAAGACAAAGGCTCAACGTGGGTAATATTGCGCTAATGAAAAAAAAATCGGGAATAACCTCACGGCTAATCCCGATTACACACACTTTTATAAAAGGTTATTTTTTTACTTAGAACCCTTTTTTGATACTAAAATTTGTTTTTTACTTACTTGATAGCTATTAATAAGTAGATTTATTAATAAAAATAGTTGCACGATACACACAAAAAATATTCACTTTTTTTAAAAAAGATGTATTACATTTAATAATAATGAAAAAAATTGCTTTGTTCAGCACCTTCGACCGCAGTGGCGGAGCAGCTACCGCCTGTTTGCGTCTTGCCGAAGCTCTTGCTCAAAACAAGCAATTCAGCCCACAAATCATCAGCCGCGACCGCACTTTTGAGCACCCGCTTTTGGCAGGAGCACCGTCGTCGTGGTGGCAATGCCAGAAAAACCTCGCACTGCAAGCCATCGAACGACTCGAAATAGCAGCACATTTACGCACTCAAGATACGCTGTATCAATTTTCCATTGCCAGCACCGGTAACGGAGAAATAAGCAATATGCCCGCCGTACAGCAAGCGGATATATTACATTTTCATTGGTTTAATCAAGGTTTTTTATCATTGAAAAATGTGGCTCAATTAGCAAAAGCAAGAAAACCTATCGTGTGGACACTACACGATATGTGGGCATTTACGGGAGGCTGCCATTATGCGGGTACTTGTCGCCATTTTGAACATACTTGCGGACAATGCCCTTTTTTACGCCGCCCTTCGCCACACGATTTATCGGCAGCACATTGGCAGCGCAAGCAAAAAACCTACAAAGCAGTTCCCTTGCTTTGGCACATCGTAACTTGCAGTCGCTGGCTGGCACAGGAGGCACAAAAAAGCACTTTATTGCGCAATGCCACCATCACCGCCATTCCCAATCCGATTGATACGAATTTATTTTCACCGCCCACCCACCGGCACCTGTTGCGTCAGCAATTAAATTTGCCCACCGACAAAAAACTGATACTTTTTGTAGCGATGAAAATGTCAGATCCGCGCAAAGGTTTTGAATATTTGCGACAAGCCCTGTGGCAACTGCACCAAAGCAGCAACAACTACGAATTATTGGTATTAGGCACTGCCGATGACGAATTGCTGCGAGCATTGCCGATGCGGACACACAGCAGCGGCAAACTCAGCGATGCGACAATCATTGCCCGCTACTACGCTGCCGCCGATATTTTTGTGATTCCGTCATTAGAAGAAAACCTGCCGAACACCATTATGGAAGCCTCCGCCTGCGGCATACCTTCGGTGGGTTTTGAAGTGGGGGGTATTCCTGAAATGATAGAAGCGGGCAAAACCGGATTTTTGGCACCCGCCCGCAACAGTCAGGCATTGGCGGCAGCCATACAGCAAGTACTCGAAACACCCGACTACGAAACATTATCGCGGCAGGCGCGCCAAAAAGCCGTAAATGAATACAGCTACCCGATAGTAGCACGACAATATGAAAATATCTATACAAAAAGTTTGGAACAACTACCGAAGCAAAAAGAAATCACCGATTAAATCATTCATAATTTGCAATAAAAACCATTTGATTTTTTAAGTATAAATCCAATAATTTGATTTTTTGGGGCATATTTTGATGTAAAAATATAAAAATTCAACTTTTTACTTTATTTTTACGTTTAAATCCAAATATCAAAAAATAGAATTGTGTTTTTACTGAATCATTTAGCAGTAACAAAGAAAGAATGGAAGAAGAAATAAAATTAAATGACTCACAAAGCCAAGAACCTACTCAGTCAATATTAGAAAAACACGCAGAAGCAATTATATTTGTTTCCGAACAAGCCGTTTCTTTAAAAGATTTAAAAGATACTTTAGAAAAAACATTTGAACAAGCCCTGTCTGAGTCTGTCATAAAAGCCTGTATTGCTGCGATAGCAGATAAATATAAGAGCGAAGATTACGCTTTTGAATTAGTAAACATCAACGAAGGATATCATTTTTTAAGTAAAGCACAATATCATAAAACAATATCTCATTATCTCAATTTAAAATCAAAAAGGCAATTATCCAATGCATCGTTAGAAACTCTATCCATTATCGCTTACAAACAGCCGATTACAAAAGCAGCCATTGAAGAAATACGCGGTGTGAACTGCGATTATGCTGTTCAAAAACTGTTGGATAAAGAATTAATCAGTATTGCAGGCAGAAGCGAGAGTATCGGAAAACCCTTATTATATGCAACAGGAAAATTATTTTTAGATTATTTTGGCTTAAAGGGTATGCAAGATTTACCCAAATTAAAAGAAATTATTATTGAACAAAACGAAATCGGCGAGCGTGAAACAATATCCGAACAAACCCCCACATCAACAGGACGAGAGTCTTAAAAAAGGCAAACCT
Organism: Sphingobacteriales bacterium; assembly: GCA_016711285.1. Taxonomy (NCBI): domain Bacteria; kingdom Pseudomonadati; phylum Bacteroidota; class Sphingobacteriia; order Sphingobacteriales; species Sphingobacteriales bacterium. The sequence goes on along the minus strand of JADJTG010000013.1, from coordinate 22,681 downwards.
TTTGTAAAAGGAAAATCTTCCAATACTCCTTTTTTAAAAAAGACAAACCTGCTTCTAATTTGCTGTTTACAAAAAACCGTGAGCAACAAAATGATAACACTGGCTCTGAGCAAGAGCAGGAACGACCTCAATATCAGCAACGCCGCTATCCGAACCCGCGCTATCAGTCGGGCGAAGGCGGCGAAGAAGGCAACCAACAGCAACGCCCGTATCAGCCGCGCCGCTACGACAACAACCGCCCGCAACAAGAGGGCGGCGGCGACTACAATCGCGAGCGACCTCAATACCAGCAACGTCCGTATCAGCCGCGCCGCTACGACAACAACCGCCCGCAACAAGAGGGCGGCGGCGACTACAATCGCGAGCGACCTCAATACCAGCAACGTCCGTATCAGCCGCGCCGCTACGACAACAACCGCCCGCAACAAGAGGGCGGCGGCGACTACAATCGCGAGCGACCTCAATATCAGCAACGCCCATATCAGCCGCACCGCTACGACAACAACCGTCCGCAACAAGAGGGCGGCGACAATCGCGAGCGACCTCAATATCAACAACGCCCGTATCAGCCACGTCGCTACGACAACAACCGCCCGCAACAAGAGGGCGGCGGCGACAATCGCGAGCGACCTCAATACCAACAACGTCCGTATCAGCCGCGCCGCTACGACAACAACCGCCCGCAACAAGAGGGCGGCGGCGAAGGTAATTATCAACAACGCCCGTATCAGCCACGCCGCTACGACAACAACCGCCCGCAACAAGAGGGCGGCGGCGAAGGTAATTATCAACAACGCCCGTATCAGCCACGCCGCTACGACAACAACCGCCCGCAACAAGGGGGGGGCGGCTACGAATCACGCCCGCGCTCAAACAATAATTATGGGCAAGACCGCAACAGGGGCAATTTCCAAAGAGATAATTTCGACAGACCCCAGCGCAAACGCTTTGTTCGCAGTATTCCCGCACCCGAAATCCCCGAGGATCTCAACCCACAGCCTTCCGAATGGAGGCTGAACCGTTATCTTTCCAATGCAGGAATATGCGCCCGCCGCAAAGCCGACGAGCATATCGCTAATGGTGAGGTACAAGTAAATGGCAATGTTGTAACAGAAATGGGTTACAAAGTGAAGCCGGAAGATGAAGTACGTTTTCGCGGAGAAGTGATAATACCGAATAAAAAAGTATATGTATTATTCAATAAACCGAAAGATATAATTTGTACGACCCACGACCCGGAAGGTCGCCGCACGGTGTTGGATTGTTTGGGTGGTGTGCGCGGTGTGGGATTATTCCCGGTAGGTAGGCTTGACCGCAATACTACCGGTTTATTACTCATTACCAACGATGGCGATTTGGCGCAAAAATTATCACACCCCAGCAACGAAGTACACAAAGTTTATTATGTATTGCTCGATCGCGATTTAGAAACGGAAGATATAGAGCAAATACGAAATGGTGTGGAATTAGAGGAAGGCATTGCGCAAGTAGATGATATTCAATATGCAGAAGGCAGCCGTTGCGAAGTAGGGATAGAACTGCACATCGGTTGGAATCGCGTAGTACGCCGTATTTTTGAAAAATTAGGCTACCGCGTAAAACGCTTAGACCGCGTATTATATGCCAATTTGAGCAAAAGAGACCTGCCGCGTTCCAAATGGCGTTATCTTATGCCACAGGAGGTAATCACGCTCAAGCACATGAATCTGAAGTAGGAAATTATATTTTACCGAATATAAAGCCTTCTTGTTTTTGACTTAAAAGTTGAATACAAGAAGGCTTTTTTTATGATATAGAGGTAGAAAAATTTAAAATATTTTTTAAAAAAACAATTAAAAAAAGAACTGTTTTTAGCAAAAAAATGTTTATCTTTCGTACAAAAAAACAGCATAGGATAAATACGAATAAACTTAATTTTTTAACAAATCAGTATTTTTAAAGGTAAAAAACAATGAGTAACGTAACAACAACAGGCGACAAAGAGAAATTAAAAGCATTAGAGCTCACCCTCGACAAATTAAACAAAACGCACGGTAAAGGAACAGTAATGAGATTGGGTGATGCACAAGTAGTAGAAACAGAGGTAATTCCGACAGGTTCTTTGGGTTTGGACATTGCTTTGGGTATCGGTGGTTATCCGAAAGGGCGGATTATAGAAATATTCGGTCCGGAATCTTCGGGCAAAACCACTCTTACCATTCACGCTATTGCCGAAGCTCAAAAGAAGGGAGGCATAGCAGCATTTATAGATGCAGAACACGCTTTTGACAAAAACTATGCACAAGCATTGGGCGTAGATGTGGATAACCTACTCATTGCCCAGCCCGACAGCGGCGAGCAAGCCCTCGAAATTGCCGACCACCTCATTCGTTCGGGAGCTGTTGATATTGTAGTGATTGACTCAGTGGCGGCGTTGGTGCCGCGTGGCGAGTTGGAAGGCGAAATGGGCGACAGCAAAATGGGTTTGCAGGCACGTTTGATGAGTCAGGCATTGCGCAAGCTTACGGGTTCTATCAGCAAAACACATTGCTGCTGTATTTTTATCAACCAGTTGCGCGAAAAAATAGGAGTGATGTTTGGAAATCCCGAAACAACGACCGGCGGTAATGCGCTGAAATTTTATGCTTCGGTGCGCATTGACATTCGCCGCTCCACACAGATTAAAGATGGAGATGAGGCTACGGGTAATCGTACCAAAGCCAAAGTAGTAAAAAACAAAGTAGCACCGCCATTTCGCAGTGCGGAGTTTGATATAATGTATGGTCAGGGCATTTCCAAAACCGGTGAAATTATTGATTTGGGAGCCGAGCATAATATTTTGGATAAAAGCGGCTCTTGGTATAGCTATCAAGGTACAAAAATCGGGCAGGGTCGCGAAAATGCGAAGCAATTTTTGATGGATAATCCCGATGTAGCCGTTGAAATAGAGCAAAAAATTAAAGAGAAAATAAAAGGAAATACAGTTATTCCTTCCTAAAAAACCTTCTCTGAAGAATAAAAGCCGTTGTTGTATTTCACAGCAACGGCTTTTTTATGTTTTTTAGCAAACAGCAATTTTATCCACACGGCGTTGGTGTCTGCCGCCTTCGAAATCAGTGTGTAAAAAAGTATGAACAATATTTTTAGCCTGTTCCAGAGCCGTATATCGTGCCGGAATACAAACGACATTGGCGTTGTTGTGTTGTCGGGCGAGGGTAGCTATTTCGGCAATCCAGCATAGTGCAGCGCGAACCTGTTGGTGCTTGTTGGCGGTGATAGCTACGCCGTTGGCACTACCACAAATCAAAATACCCACTTCACAAGTGGCATTTTCAATGGCTTCGGCGAGTGGGTGTGCGGCATCGGGATAGTCGCTGCTGTCGGCAGAGAAAGTGCCAAAATCGCTGACAGTATAGCCCAGCGCATTGAGCCAAAGGCGGAGGGCTTCTTTATATTCAAAACCGGCGTGGTCGGCGGCGATAGCAATATGGGGGAGTTGTGACATAATAAAATAAAGCAGAAGTGAAAATTATAATTTTTGATAAAAAACTGATTATCAAATAATTGTGTTAAATTATTTTTTAAATAAAATATTTACCCTTCCGTCACACCATTTGCCCATCTTTCATGTGTAGGGTTCTGTGCGCCATAGCAGCGAGGTCGGGATTGTGGGTAACGATAACAAAAGTTTGTCCCATATTTTTACACAAATCAAAAAACAAAGTATGTAAATCGCGGGCATTTTCGGAATCCAAATTACCGGAAGGCTCATCGGCGAGTACGAGAGCCGGCTGATTAATAAGAGCACGCGCCACCGCCACGCGCTGCTGTTCGCCGCCGGAGAGTGCGTTGGGTTTGTGCTGTGCGCGGTGGCTTAATTTCAAAAAATCCAACAACTCCATAGCGCGTTTTTGGGCAATGCTCTCCTTTTGTCCGCCGATGAGTGCGGGCATACAAATATTTTCTACTGCTGTAAATTCGGGCAAAAGATGATGAAACTGAAATACAAAACCAATATGTCGATTGCGAAATTGTGCCAATTTTTTTTCAGACAGTTTTGCAACATCTGTGTTTAAAATAGCAATAGAGCCTTTATCGGCGTGGTCTAATGTGCCGAGCAAATGCAACAAAGTACTTTTGCCTGCCCCCGAAGGTCCCACAATTGCCACCAATTCGGCAGCTTGAATAGTTACGCTTACATCGTGCAACACCGTTAAATTACTATAAGACTTATAAAGATGTCGGGCTTGTATCATCATCACACAAACATACAAAAAACATACAAAAGTACGCAGCTAATAAAATAAACCTCAACGTTTATTAAAAAAAGCCTGCCGCACCATTGAGTTGCGTTCATAAATATCCTCATAAAAGACAGCATTATCATTTTCATCTACCCATACGGTAATATACACCAAATCCACCGGAATGGGCTTGGGCAAATTAATAATTTTGTTTTTGCCTTCATCTATTACTTTGGTCAGTTCGGTAGGTGTCCAGGATAGGTCTTGTTGCATGATGTACTGTGCCAATTCTAAAGGATTCTCCAAGCGCACGCAGCCGTGACTGACGGCGCGATTGCTGTTTTTAAACAAATGCCGAGAAGGAGTATCGTGTATATAAATATTGTATTCGTTAGGAAACATATATTTAATATAGCCCAAAGCATTGTCGGCACCGGGCATTTGCTTGATGGCATAAGGGAAATTTTTGGCAGAAACACTCCCCCAATTAACGGCATAAGGACTTACGACATTTCCGGCAGTATTGTACAATTTCATATTATTGGCTGCCAAATAACCCGCATTGCGGCGCAAAATGGGTAATATTTCGTTGGTTGCAATGCTATATGGCACTGACCAATAAGGATTAACTTCAAAATAGGTCATTAAATCGCTGAAAACGGGAGTTTTGTGCGAAGGTTTGCCGACTGCCACCCTTTTAGCAATTACGCTTTCCGTGCCTTCATACACGGTGAGCAAAGAGGCGGCAATATTGACCAGAATATGTGTGCCTTCAACATTGCGCGGCAACCACCGCCATGCCTCCATAGCCAATTGTATTTCTTTGATTTTATCGGCATCGCTACGATTGAGGAAGGCTAAAGTTTTTGTACCGACCACACCATCTGCATCTAAATTACAGGAATATTGAAATTTTTTCACATATTCCAATAACTGCACATCAAATAATTGTTCGTCAAAGTTGTTGTTGGCAGCAGCAGTTGTTGAGTTTTGCGGGGTTACATAAAAACTATCCAAAACGGCATCGCTCAAATCGGGAGCGGGGATTATATGTTTTCCTGCTTTTATTTGCAATAAAGTAAGTGTGTCGGTATATAAATAAGTAGTATCAAAAACACCGCTATTGCTGTAGTTTGTGGGCAGGTCGGGATATATTTGTTGGAGTCGGCGGCGCAACAAAGTCACAGATTCGCTGCGCTCGGCGGGTTTAATCGCTTTTTGGTTAGGGGGTAAAGTCACCTGTATCGGAGGAGCAGCGGCAGCAGTGCGCTGACGATAGTGGGCAAGATTTTGTTTTAAAAGCTGATATTGGCGATATTGCGGCACTAAATTTTCAAAAAAAACAACCAAAGACTCCTGATTGCTCAAAACAGCATTCAGGGCAGCGGGTATATCAAAATCATCGCGTGTCACTTCATACATGAAATTCAAAGAATAAGGATTGACTTTGCCAAAGCGCAAATGTTTTGCATACGCCAAAGCAGCATCGGCAAAGAGCAACTCATACTCCAATAATTGCTGTGGGGGCAAATTTTTGATGTTTTGGGCGGCACTGCTCAATTTGGCGAAGTGATAATTTTCAGAATTTAAGCCTTCGGTATCGGCATTTTTCAATATGGAAATTAAATTTTGAGCAGCAACATTCAGCGAATTACCTTTGAGCCAAGCAGTACGGCAGCCGTATAAATTATAAAATAACGCCACATCGTGTAATGCCAAAGTGTTTTCGCCTTGTAGTGCTATATTCAGTTGGGAGTACTGCGGTTCGCTGTAATCTATTTCTTCCAAAAACAAAAAATCACAAATCAACCCATCAACAACGGCATTTTGTGCCCCTGCATTATGATACAAAAAAGCACTTATCCACACCCAAAATATTAATCCTTTTTTCATGCACTAAAAAATATAAAAATAAAAACGACAAAAATTGATAATTAAATATATAACTTTAATAACGAAAGCATTATTTAAAAGTCACTTATTGTGCAGATTTTATTTTAATTTCATCGGCACTACACAACTATTTTCTATATATTTTGCTTTAAATATACTTACTTACCACACAGGTGGTTTTTAAAGCATACGCGCCACTGCCTCTGCGCAACGCTCGCCATCAATAGCCGCCGATATAATGCCACCGGCATAGCCTGCCCCTTCTCCGCAAGGAAACAGCCCCTGCACCTGCGGGTGCTGCAAAGAAACAGTATCGCGCGGAATACGCACCGGCGAAGAAGTGCGGCTTTCTACGCCCACCAATACAGCTTCGCGGGTGAGGTAGCCTTTCATTTTTTTACCAAAAAAATGCAAAGCTTCGCGCAAGCGACCACCGACGGCAGCAGGTAACACTGCATCTAAATCGGCACTTACAATACCCGGCTGATAAGAACACTCGGGTAAGTCGGGCGATACACGTTTTTGTAAAAAATCGGTTACGCGCTGCGCCGGTGCACTTTGCCGCCGTCCGCCGGCTCGCCACGCTGCCTGTTCAACTGCCTGCTGATAAGCAAGTGCCTGCAAAGCCCCTTGTTGTTCAAAATCTTTCATGTCCTCCAAGCGAATCTCCACCACCAAACCCGAATTGGCAAAAGGATTATTGCGCCGCGAAGGCGACCAGCCGTTGGTTACGATTTCTTCTGGTTGTGTGGCGCAAGGCGCAATAATGCCACCCGGGCACATACAAAAAGAATAAACACCACGCTCGGCAGCCTGCTGCACCAAACTATACGAAGCAGGCGGCAAATGTTCATTGCGTTTTGGAGTATGATATTGAATATGGTCTATTAAGGTTTGGGGGTGCTCAATGCGCACGCCCAAAGCGAAGGGTTTGGCAATGATTTGTATTTTTTTCTGATGCAGCAAATAAAAAATATCGCGTGCCGAATGTCCGGTGGCAAGAATGGCGGCACGCGCTTCAAAACGCTCGCCGCTTTCGGTAATAACGGCTTGCAGAGCACCCGACTGCACGTCAAAATCCGTCACTTTTTGATGAAAAAGCACCGCTCCGCCGGCAGCTTCTATGCGCTCTCGAATGGCGGTAATCACCTGCGGCAATTTATTGGTGCCGATATGCGGGTGGGCATCTATCAAAATATCGGGTTTAGCACCGTGGAGTACCAAAATTTCGAGTACACGGCGAATATTGCCGCGTTTGTCGGAGCGTGTGTAGAGTTTTCCATCGGAATAAGTACCTGCACCGCCTTCGCCAAAGCAGTAGTTGCTGTTGCTATTGACTATATGCTCGCGGTTGAGCAGTGCCAAATCGCGGCGGCGGTCGCGTACATTTTTCCCTCTTTCCAGCACAAGAGGTCTTATGCCCAATTCTATCAGGCGAAGTGCGGCGAACAATCCGGCAGGACCTGCCCCAATTACCACACAGGTATGTGGCACATTTGCCACAGAATGGTCAAACTGAAAAGTAAGTGCATTTTCGGGAGGGAGTACATTTTCGCCCAAAAAATAAATAATACCGCGCAGCAATACTTTCACCGGATTTTGGCGGGCATCAATAGAACGGCGTTGTATTTGAATATAGGCGATATGGTCGGCAGCAAGGGCATACTTGCGGGCGAGGGCAGGGCGCAAGAGATCTGTGTTGGCAGCAACATCGGGCAAAACAGAAATTTCAAAATTTTGGGGCATAGCACAAAGATAAAATTTTAGCCCAAACATTGTTTATTATACCGCAACACCTTCTGTCTATTAAAGACAGAAGGTGTTGCAAGTATATTTTCAGAAATAAAATCAGGAGATGAAGCTATGATTTTTCAAATATTAAATTGCCTCAAAATGAATATTTTTTATAATAGATCTCTTTCATAATAGGTAGTTACAAATAGCTGCAATTAAATTTAGTCTTAAGAAGAACCTCTTTCTCCTGCATCGGTATTTTTCAGCTAAGATTCTGAATATTTTCATAGTCCTTATCACATTTTCTACTTGGACTCTACTGGCAGAAATGGCTCTATTCATCAATTTATCGGTCTTCGTTAGTGCGTGCGTGCTTCTTACTTCTCTTTTTGGATATTTTGGTATGCTTATGGGTCTTTTGCAAACCTTGATAACCGGTATCTACCTCTACTTGGTTTTCGGGTAAAAACCGCGTTTTGCTCTCTTTAAATAGCTTGTAGTCGTGTTTTCTTCCCCCACAACTCGCTACACAGATAATCTTTTACTCTTTTTCTACCACAACCTGACTCTTCAGTGTATGTCGCTTCTTTTTCCCTGAATAATATTTGCGCTGTTTTTTTGGGACGCTCTATCGGACTATCCGAAACATCAACCAAAATTACCTCAAAATTATTATCCTCCAGCAAACGCTTTTTGCCCGGTAAATGAAACCGCTTGTCTTGCAGCAAAACCTTTTCTATCTTTGTTATTATCCGCCAGCATTGTGCTTCGCTTATTCCATAATCCGCTGAAATGTGCAGGAATATTCGGTACTCCCTGTAATACTCAGCAACATAAGCACCTCATCCTCACAGCATAACTTGGGTTTCCGACCCCTTCTACCTCCTGTAATCTTATGAGTAGATACTGTTTTGGGTGTTTTTACCACCGAAACCATCTCCCGAAACAAATCGCAGTTTACTCCTACCAGCCGTTTAAATACCTTCGGCTTTTTATGTCTTATTTCTGTCCATCTTATCCAATATAAGTTACAATTTTATTCTCTTTTTGTCCTATTATGAAAGAGGTCTATTATAAGATGAGTGCGAGGTTTTTTATTTTAGATTTTTTCCGCTATTACCTCTTTGCGTTGGTATTTTTCCCTTTCCTCCTTTGTCTTGTTTATCTTTTCCTCCTTTATCTTCTTTGTCCTTCTCCTTTTCTTTTTCTCGTTCTTCTTTTTCAACTTCTCTCCTTTCTTTGTCGGCTTCGCGTTCGGCTTTAGTTCTTTCTTTGTCAGCTTCGCGTTTGGCTTCGGCTCTTTCTTTGTCGGCTTCGCGTTCGGCTTCAGTTCTTTCTTTGTCAGCTTCGCGTTCGGCTTCGGCTCTTTCTTTGTCGGCTTCGCGTTCAGCTTCGGCTTCTTTTTTTGCTTTATCTCGTTCTTTCTCTGCTTCTTTTTTAGATTTTTCACGTTCAGCTTCAGCTTCTCGCTTTGCTTTTTCACGCTCAACTTGTGCTTGTTTTACGGCATCAGATTGTGCGTAAGTATTTATACTTGTTAAAAGTATGAATAAGAATAAAGCAATAGTTTTTTTCATTTTTTTAAAAATAGAATGTTAAAAATTAGATAAACATCTGATTGCTTTGGATAGCACAATGAAGAAAAAGGTTTAAAATAAAAACGTTAAATCTTTTCCCAAACAATATAAACACCTGAAGATCCGCTATCATTTATCAATTTGGAATAGATGGTATAAGTTGTTCCGGCTTCGCTACCTTCCCAAAGCTGAGAGCGTTTTTTGTATTTTTTATCAAAAAAATCTGTCAATGCTTTATGGTAATCTTTTGCTGCCGAAGATGATTTACAAAAAATATCCACTTCTATTTTTTTGAGGTTTTTTGTTGCATCAAATTCGTAGCGAATGTCGGAAAAATCAGTATTAGCCAAATCTACAGAATAGAGCAAGCTATTAGCGGTAGATTTGGTGGCATTGTCTTCATTTTCCTTTTGAGAAATTTGTTCTCTATTGTCTCTAAAATCTATACCACGCAATACACCCTCGTTGGGGCTAAACAAATTGCTTAAATTTGCCGAAGGTGTTGCCGGATTATTCGGTGGTGCAGTGACGGCGGCGGTAGAAGTGCTATCAGTTTTGGTAGCGGCATTATCGCCGCCGCTTTTGCAGGCTGCCCAAGCGATTAAAAAACAGCAGGCAACTATTATTGATAACAGCAACCTGTGTTTTTGTTGTTTTTGTAACATGTGTGTTTTATTTGAGTTTGCTGCCTACAAGTCCGGTGATAAACGTAATCAGCAGCCCTGTAATAGCACCTGTTACAATATCATCTAACCAGAGCCCTGATTGAGCAGCAATAGCAATAAAAAAAACCGCTCCCGCAATAGCTCCCAGTACATAGCGATTGAGCGGAATAGAGGTAGTAAATAAAAACCCGATAAGCCCGCCCAATAAGGCAGGAATAATTAACAAAGAAGTGCCGCCGTTGAAAGCAAACATTTCAATAGCTCCTAAAATCAAACCCGACACTAAGCCGATAAGAATTCTTTTGTCCATAACTTAATTTTTGTTTTGGTTAATGAATAATATTAATGAGGTTTTTAGGCATCATCTCTATCTAATTCTTCTTGAATTTTTCTTTTTTTCTCTTGAATTTCCTTTTCCATTTCCGCCAAATCTTTCAGGCGTTCTTTGAGTTTTTCGTCTTTTTCTCTTTCAAACTCTTCGTCATCTTTATCTTTTTCCCATTCTTTGTCGTGATGTTTATGTGATTTTTCGCGGCGTTTGTCTTCAATTTGCGCCATACGCTCCTGATAACGTTCTTCTATTTGTCTCTTGCGCTCTTCAAATCTATCTTCAATTTCAGACATACGCCTTTCGTGGCGTTCCTGCTGTTTGCGGTGTCCGGGTGGAATAAAATCGCCGCCTCTTCTTTTGTTATCGTCATCATCATCTGTAGTTGAAGTTGAATTATCCGCCTCCTCTGCTTCTTGATTCCGTTTTTGTTCGGCACGACGGCGCATTGGACCGCCTTCGCCTTTCTTATTGTTTTCATCTACTTCCTCATCTGTATCATCATCTTGTTTTTTTCTGAATACATCAAATAACCCTTTCCGTTTAGGTGGAGTTTCGTCTGTTTTATTGTTTTCAGCTACAGGTGCTTCCTTTTCTTCCGAACTGCCGAAGATGTCAAAGATACCTTTTCGCTTTGGGGTTTCGGTATTTTTATTTTCAGTTTGCTCGCTTTGGGTTATATCCTCCACTTTGTCTTGGATATTTTCTACCATATCGCCGAGTACCTCAAACAGTCCTTTGCGTTTTTTTTCTTCAGGCATATTCTATCATTTATTTTTAATTGTGATTAAAAAAATACAATAAAGCAGTTATTTAGACTTCGTATTATGCAATTAGTTTAATTATAATTATTTATTATTTATATATGTATAATTATTATAAAACATAATGCTTTGATTATCATATTTTAATGTTAAAAATATTTTTATGGCTGTAATGTTTCTTATTTACCCCATCTTTTTACCTAATAATGATACTAAATAAGTTATTAATAAACCGAAAATTGCACCTGTTGCCAGCTCATCTAACCAAGCAGTATTGTTTTGTATGGCTAATACAGCATATAAAATCAAACCTATAAGCGGTGCAACCACAAAATGCTTTAATGGTAACTTGCTGGTATGTGAAAATCCAATAATAAGACCCAATACTGCATTTACAATGATATTAAGTGAGGTGGCATTGGGAAACAAAAAGTATTGAACCAAACCTGCCAATAAGCCCAAAACCAATCCGATAAGAATTCTTTTGTCCATAATAAAATGATTGTTATTGTGTTAGAAATAAATTGAATAAAGAAAAATATAGCCTCAATGTTGCTGCTTATCCTTTTTCTGCTACGGCACTTTCGTATTCTTCAATAAAGGCTTGCAACACGAGGTCGGCAATATTGCCATTCCCGAAGTCGGTTTCGAACTTGGGATTATCCAGCCACTTATCAAAAAGTCGGTTTTGAATATCGGTGCGGCGCAATGCCTCCGAATAGCGCACTTGCGGGCTAAAAGAAACCAAAGAATAAGCCGGCGTAAAACGTTCAGGAAAGTGGCTGTGCAGATATTTTTCTATTTTTTTGCGCAATTGAAAACGTGGGTTGGCAACGGTGTCGCGCATTTCTACAAAATTGCGCAATGCCAACTCGCCGATAGCATCGCCGTCGGGTTTGCGGAGTTGTTGGTATTGTTGCAAGATGCGCTGCCAGTCGGTGTGGGTAGGGCTGCGATGCTGCTCAATGAGATCGTTTAGAATGCGTACATCTTCAAATCCGGCGTTCATACCTTGCCCGTAAAAAGGTACAATAGCGTGCGCCGCATCGCCGATAAGAGCTACATTGCCGTGCACCCAGGGATAGCAGCGCACGGTAAGCAACGCCTCCGTAGGATTATGGAAAAAGTCGTGCAGCAGCGTAGGCATCAGCGCAGTGGCATCAGGAAATTCAGTTTTAAAAAATTCTTGTACTTGTGCTTCGGTTTGCAAGTTGGCAAATGAATCTTCGCCGTCAAAAGCTAAAAAAAGCGTGCAAGTAAAACTGCCGTCAGTATTGGGCAGCGCGATGAGCATAAAAGTGCGGCGAGGCCAAATATGCAGAGCATTTTTTTTCAATAGCCACGAACCATCAGCAGCAGGCGGTATGTGTAATTCTTTGTAGCCGTGGTCTAAATAATCCTGTGTATAATCAAATCTTTTTTGAAACATCATTTCCAAACGCGCCGCCGAAAAAGCACCATCGGCAGCAAAAGAAACATCGGCCTGTGTTTGCAGAGTTTGTTTCGTTTGGGTGTTTTCTATGGTAAAAATATTGTTTTTTAAATCAACGTGCGAAAGGCGGGAATCAAAATGATAGCGCACATTTGGGTGGCGACTGGCTAAAATGGCGAGTTCGCGGTTGAGTGCCGCCCTTGAAATGGAGTAGATGGCATCGCTTTCCTGCCCATAGGCCTGAAACGCCGTTTCGCCATTTTCGTAGTGTATCATTCTGCCGTACATCGGTATTGCCAAAGGTGCAAAATGATCTTCTGCACCGATTTGTTGCAGTGCCAGCCACCCGCGCTGGCTCATTGCCAAATTGATAGAGCGTCCGCGCTCCTGCGTTTCTCCGCGATTGTCGGGGCGGCGTTCATATACGTCCACCTCAAAACCGGCTTTTGCCAAATATAAAGACAATAAAGAACCTACTAATCCGGCTCCTGCTATTGCTATTTTTTCCATATTCTATAATAAAAATTAAATGTTAAAAGAGATACATCGCTATATTTGCAAAGTTAATCATTGTTTTGGTTTCATTTTATCTGATTTTACGCCCAAATTTTATTACAAGATTTTTAAAAATATAAATATTAATATGGCATATACTATCTATGGCAAAGCCGATACGCGCAGTGGTTTTGGTGACGGACTTTATGAATTGGGAAAAGAAAATCCAAATATAGTGGCACTTTGCGCCGACTTGGTAGGCTCTTTGAAAATGAATAAATTTATTGCAGATTTTCCGGAAAGATTTTTTCAGTGCGGTATTGCCGAAGCTAATATGATGAGCATCGCCGCTGGCCTCACTATCGGCGGAAAAATTCCTTTTACCGGCACTTTTGCCAATTTTTCCACCGGTCGGGTATATGACCAAATTCGCCAAAGCATCGCCTACTCCGACAAAAACGTAAAAATATGTGCTTCGCACGCAGGGCTTACGCTGGGCGAAGACGGTGCTACTCACCAAATTTTGGAGGATATTGCGCTGATGAAAGCCCTGCCCAACATGACAGTGGTAGTGCCTTGCGATTATATGCAAACCAAAGTAGCCACCAAAGCAGTTGCCAAATGGAAAGGTCCCTGCTATTTGCGCTTTGGTCGTCCGGTGATGCCCATTTTTACCACCGAAGATCAGGATTTTACGATTGGCAAAGCTCAGGTATTGCAAGAGGGCAGCGATGTGAGCATCATTGCCTGCGGACACCTCGTGTGGTATAGCCTGCAAGCCGCCGAAATACTGGCAGCCAAAAATATCCGTGCCGAAGTAATCAATATGCACACAATTAAGCCTTTGGACAATACCGCCATACTCAAAACCCTCAAAAAAACCGGCTGCATCGTCAGTGCCGAAGAGCACCAGCGCAATGGCGGTTTGGGCGACAGTATCGCACAGTTGCTGGCATTGGAAGCACCCGCACCGATGGAGATGGTAGCCGTAAACGACAGTTTTGGCGAAAGCGGCACTCCCGACGAACTGCTCCAAAAATACGGACTTACTGCCGAAAACATTGCCGCCGCCGCCGAAAAAGTAATGAAACGCCGCAAAGTGAAATAAATATAAATATTGATGTATTAAAATAAAAACTAAAACAGCGTTTTATTATTGATTTCTAATGATATTCATATCTTTATATTTTTAATTTTTTTACAGCAATCAGCATTTGCCCATGTCGCAATATTCAGACGAGGAAATATTACAACGTTTTGCGCAGCCTGCCACCAAAGAAAAAGCATTTACGGAATTGGTGCAAAAATATCAGGAAAAACTCTATTGGCATATTCGCCGAATGGTACTCAACCACGACGATGCCGATGATGTATTGCAAAATGTATTTATAAAAGTATGGTTGAATTTGGAAAATTTTCGGAAGGATTCCAAACTTTATACTTGGCTGTATCGCGTGGCTACCAACGAAACACTCACTTTTTTGCAAAAACGCAACAACAAATCCACCATTTCTATGGAGGGCGAAGAGCACGACCTTTCGGTACAACTCAAAGCCGACCCATACTTTGAAGGCGATGATGTACAAATAAAACTACAAAAAGCCATTGCCGCCTTGCCCGACAAACAACGGCAGGTATTTTTGATGCGATATTATGATGAAATGAAATACGAAGATATGTCGGAGATACTCGGCACTTCGGTAGGCGCACTCAAAGCATCATTTCATCATGCTGTCAAAAAAATAGAAAAATATATCCTCAACGATTAAACTATTTGCCCGCTCGGGCATCTTGCTTATAGTATTTTTTCAAAGTAGATTATGCACGAATGGAATAACATATTACACGAACTTGAACAAGAAAATGCCGTGACATTGATGCGTTTGCAACGCAGCAATAATTTTCATGTACCTGCCTCTTATTTTTCGGATAATATTGCTGCCTGTGCCAATATTGTACAGCAGCAGCAAGCCGACAACAGCAGCGAAATAATACCGGCTTTGCGCAGTGCAAAAAACTTTCAAGTGCCGCCCCTTTATTTTGATAATTTGGCACAACAGGTATTGCAAAAAGCCCAACAAACAGAAAAAGAAAGCGAGCAAACAGTACGGCATTTGCAACAATATACCGCCGCCGCTTCTGCTTTAAAAGTGCCGCAAGGCTATTTTGAATCTTTGCCCCAGATGGTACTTGCCAAAGCCGCCGCACTCGCCGATGCCGAAGATGTGGAATTGCCGCAGGTGTGCAAAGAAAATGCTTTCGGTGTACCTTCCGGTTATTTTCAGCAGTTGCCCCAACAAATTTTGGAAAAATTGCCAAAGGAGCAGCAAGCCGCTAAAGTAATTAGTATGCCACAGGCTGCTCCGGTACGCCGCTTGCAAGGCTGGCGGTCGGCAATGGCAGTGGCAGCCGTTTTGTTGGTGTTTTTGGTAAGCGGCTATTTTTTGCGTCAGAATATGATACAGCCCGCTGCTGTGTCCGCTTTCAATGTAGATGCAGCTTTGGCAGAGCTGAATGATGAACAATTTAACTATTTGTTGCAAACCAACCTCACCGAAGAAGATTTGCCGCAACTGGCACAACAAAGCAACTTGAATGTTTTTAGTTTCTATGAAGCCGATGACTTGGAAAATTTTTGCTAAATCATTGTAAATTTGATACATACTTTTTTACGTTATTTTTAATCAGTTTTTAAACCTAAAAAAATACTTTTTGTCAAACAAAGGTATCCAATAAAATAAGCGAAATAAATACAGCTTTTGAAATATGAAAACTTTTATTAAAAAATACATGAGTGCGTGGTTTTTAGTGGTGATGATGCTGGGATTTTTCGCCATCAGTCCGTTTCAGGCGCAGAGCGATAAAGAAGAAGTAAACGCCGTAAAAGTGGGCTTTTTCTACTCAGGAAATGGGCTTGTCGTCATCTGAAGCCGAAAAATTTTAATGCTTTATTTTGAATATCAAGATAAAAAAGAAGCCATACGCCGCAATCCATCTCAAAACCCTATTCAAATGCAGGAGTCGGAGTTGGAATTGAGCAAAGAATACGACAAAAGTTTCGTACCGTTTTACCTGCCAACAAAATAGATTTGATGTATCAGGCAGAGAAGAAGTTCCGTGATAAACTCATCGAAACCGCCACCCAACGCAAAGGCGGCAACTAAGTAGTCTGCAAGCGGCATTTTTTTGCCACAGTACCATATTTATCTTTAATCCCTTCACATATTCAGCACTCGCTGCACGATGTGAAGGGATTTTTGTTTTGCAGTATCGGGGGATATTTGTTTTTTGTAGCAAAATTTTCTACTTTGCACGCTATATTTTTATTGCTATATTTTTTCCGAATTTGTATATGAAGATGCTCTTTCCTGAGTACAATCAGAGCTACGAACTTTTTTCGCAGCGAAATCCCCAAAGCTTGGGTGAGAAAATCCTCAATTTTCCTTTGATACGCATTTTAGTAGCTGTTATTTGGGTGTTTTTGCCTTTAGCTGCCATTCAATGGCTCGGCGCACGCTTCATTCCTGACAATTTTAATTTCAAAGGCGAAGATATAGTAGAAGCGATTATATCGGTTTTATCATTTTTGGCAATGATAGGAATGTATCGGCTCTATACCCGTTATATTGAGCAGCGTCCGGCATTGGAGGTCAGCGCACGCAATGCCCTTGGCGAAGCAGTTTGGGGTATGCTGTGGGGCGCGGGAATTATGTGTGCAGTGGTAGGGCTGATGTATATTCTCGGAACTTATCGCGTGTTGGGCTTCAACAGCCCCACTATTTTATGGTCTGCTTGCTCGTTTTTCTGGGTTGCAGCCTTTGCCGAAGAGATGATACTGCGCGTTATTGCTTTTAAAATTTTTGAAGAATGGGGCGGCAGTACGGCGGCAATTATATTTTCGGCACTGTTGTTTGGCTTTCTGCCCGCAAACGACAATGCTACGCTTTCTACAGTTCTATAGCGATAGCGTGGAAGCGGGTATTTTGCTCGCAGCTACTTATATATGTTCACACGGCGTGTGTGGCTGTCGCCAGGGTTTGCATTTTGCATGGAACTATGTGCAGTCTGCTGTATTTGGTTTGGCAGTATCGGGCAATGATTTGGAAGGTTGGATAGTGCCGCAGGTGTCGGGCAACGAGTGGATTACAGGGGGGAGTTTTGGTCCTGAATGTAGCATCTTTGCCCTTATTTTATGTACTTCGGCAGGCATTTATTTTTTGTATCGCGCTTATCAGCGTGGGCAATGGATAAGCCCCAACTGGCGTTTATTGCCGCGTGCTTTACCTTCATCTTGATATTTTTTGCTTTTTTGAGTGCATGCAGCCCTTGCTTTCCATCATTACGCCCACCTACAACGCCCAAGCGGTGCTGTTGCCCACATTGCACAGTGTATCCGAGCAGACGTGGCGCGGGCGTGTGGAGCATTTGATAATAGACGGTGCTTCTGCCGATGATACTGTTTCTATGGCAAAAACTACTGCTGATGTATTGATTTCGGAGGCGGATAGAGGTATTTATGATGCGATGAATAAAGGTTTGCGGCTCGCCACCGGTCACTATGTGTGTTTTTTGAATGCAGGCGATACTTTTTATGCGCCGAACACATTGGAACGTGCTTTGAGTGGCGGCGCAGGTGCTGATTTTATTTATGGGAAAACTTTAATGCGCCGCCCCGACGGTACAGTGCGCCCTTGGTATAAAACGCCGCCGCCGGCACACGAATTATCGTGGCGCAGTTTTATCAACGGTATGGTGCTATGTCATCAGGCGATGTTGGTGCGGCGTACTTTGCCACCGATTTTCGGAGCGACTTGCGGGTGAGTGCCGATTTGGATTGGTGCATCAATACCTTAAAAAAAGTACAAAGCATTTACGAACTGCCCGATTATATGTGCTATTATTTAGAAGGTGGCTTTTCTACAAAAAACCGTTTTCGCTCATGGACGGAACGCTGGCGCGTACTGCAAACGCATTTTGGAGTTTTTCCCACACTTTATCAACATATCCAAATTATTATCGGTGCTTTGCAACGAGGCACTTGGGGATAAGTGGCAATTTTTTATTGAAAAATGAAATCATTATGTAAAAACAATACTTTGCTTCCTTTCTTTGCAGTGAAATTGCAAAAAAAATTACCTTTGTTTTTATTTCAACTTTCTTTGTTTCACGGCAAAAAACAATATCCTTTTTTTAAATATGCAGTTTTTTTCTTGGTTTCGTTATTGCTTGATAATCATATTGCTAAATATGAGTGTTCGTGCGCAGCAGTCGGGTGACGGCACTACTTTTCCTTATAATGGCGTACAAGATACCCGATATACAACAGCGCTTTGCGCTCAACGACAAAATTTACCTCACTGCTCAAATATTGAACAATGCAACTTTATTGGTAAAAAACGGAAAAGTAGAAAGTATTGCGATTGACGGCACAGTGCCGAAAGGTTATGTAGAAATAAACTGCACCGGAAAAATTATTTATCCTTCTTTTATTGAACTGATAGGTAATTATGGAGTGGTGCAACCCAAAGGAGAGCAACCCGAATACGAAGATGATGATGATAGTTTTAAGCCGCAGTTTTTGTCT
Source organism: Sphingobacteriales bacterium (assembly GCA_016711285.1). Taxonomy (NCBI): domain Bacteria; kingdom Pseudomonadati; phylum Bacteroidota; class Sphingobacteriia; order Sphingobacteriales; species Sphingobacteriales bacterium. Next base: position 3,986 of record JADJTG010000013.1, on the reverse strand, counting down.
AAAAAAGCCGGAGCTTATCATTGGAACGAAACCATTCACCCCGAAACACAGGCGTATTTGTTGTTTAAAAATGACCCCAAAGCCGCCGAACAATGGCGAAAAACGGGATTTGGTGCGGTATTGTCTCATTTGCAAGATGGCGTTGTGCGCGGTACGGGTGTATTGGTAACGCCCCTAACGATACCAGGGAAAATTTCAACATCTTGCGCGAGCGAGCCGCCGCTTTTTATTCATTCAGCAAAGGTACTTCTTCGCAAAATTACCCTTCATCGCTGTTAGGAGCTATTGCACTTTTGCGCCAAACCTATTACGATGCCCAGTGGTATCGCAGTGCCACACCGCGAAGCCAATATTTCTTTGGATTATTTTAATCAGAATATGGCGTTGCCACAAATTTTTGATGCCAACCACAAGTATCATATTTTGCGTGCCGACAAATCGGCGATGAGTTTGGAGTGCCTTATATTATTAAAGGCGGCGGCAATGAAAGATATCAAAATATGGATGCCATCAAGCCAACGGGAGCGAGTCTGATACCTCCCCCTTTATTTTCGAAACCTTATGATATGTAGAAGCCCCTTAGATGCTAATTTGGTGGAATTTAAACAAATGACACACCGGGGAATTAGCACCTTATAATCCGGGCTAAAGTGGCAGCTGCGGGAATTACTTTTGCTCAGCACCGATGGTTTGAAGGATAAAGAGGAATTTTGGAAAAATTTGCGCCTTGCCGTCAAAAAGGATTGTCGCCGCAAGCTGCTTTACAGGCACTCACCGCCACACCCGCCGCGCTTTTGGGTATGAGCGAACAATTAGGCACTTTGGAAAAAGGTAAAATTGCTAACTTCTTTGTCGCCGATACGGATATTTTTACCAAAGGAGAAATTCTTGAAAACTGGATACAGGGCGACCGATTCATCATCAGCAACAAAGAAAACACAAATAAAGACGGCGTGTATCATCTCACCATGAACCACGACCGCCGTGTGGACGAAGTGCATTCCTTCTAATACCGGAAAAAGCAGCCACTAAAGCCTATATTTTATCCAACGATACTAACGAACCGATGTAAATATTGCCTTTCCCGCAAGCACAGGAAATACAACTTTGTTTCAATAAAATAACACAAAGACTCGTATTACGCTTGTGGAGGGGATTGTGGAATACTTATCTTCAGGGCGAATTGTTTGAGTCGACTAAGTAATATAAAACCCTTGATCTAAAAAGGGTCGCTCGCGTACTCAACCAAAAGCCTTCGACAACCCAATGTGTTCATGGTGGCTTCTTGTATTGTGTCTATTTTTATTTAATTCAGGTAGTGAAACCTTAATTGTCTGCACAAATGATATGGAGGTATTTGCTAGTATACTGATGTGGATTTGTAAAGGTATTGTTGATAAAGAATTGGCAGTTCCGGGGCGGTACGGGGATAATAGATGCCACCGGGCAAGCACCTTACGGCAGGTATTATTGACGAACATTCACATATTGCCACACATCGCGGCGTAAACGAAAGCACGCAGGCACTATCTGCCGAAGTGCGCATCGGTGATGTTATTAATGGATTTATTATCAACATTTACCGCCAATTGGCGGGTGGTGAACGGCGGCACAATCCTGCTGGATGGCTCTTCTAACCCTATCGGCGGGCAGTCGGCGTTGATAAATTGCGTGCTAGCTACGCACCCGAACAGATGAAATTTGAAGGGCTGCTCCTTTTATTAAATTTGCTTTGGGCGAAAATGTGAAACAAAGCACTAAAGGAGGGGGACAGGTGGAGCGTTTTCTGCAAACCCAAGGATAAGGTGGAGCAGGTTTTTATGGATTATTTCAGCGGCGCCCGCGCTTATGAGCAAAAACAGAAAACAACCCAACTTTCTCTTCGCAAAGACTTGGAATTAGAAACTTTGAGCGAAATTTTACAGAAAAACGCTTCATTACTTGCCATAGCTTATGTACAGGCGAAATTAATATGCTAATGAAAGTATGGGGAGCATTTTGATTTTACACCTGGTCACTTTTACGCATATTTTGGAAGGATATAAAGTGGTTGATAAATGAAAGCACACGGAGCGAATGCTTCTTCTTTTGCCGACTGCGGGCTTATAAAATGGAGGTTGTCGAAGCCATTCCGCACAACGGAGCTATTTTGCACGATATGGGTATCAATGTAGCTTCCAACTCTGATGACCTCGAAATGGCTCGCCGCCTCAATAATACTGAGGCTGCAAAAGCTGTAAAATACGGCGGCGTAACGGAAGAGGAGTGTGTGGAAATTCCTCGTGACACTGAATCCGGCGGAAATGCCGTGGATGTGGAGCAACGCACCGGGCAGGATCAAAAGGGCAAAGATGCCGATGTATTGTGGAGCGAGCACTCCCTTATCGGTGGTATACGCCAAAGCCGAAATGACTTTAGTGGACGGTATTTGCTTTTTTGACATTAAAAAAGACGAAGTACTGCGCCGCGACATTGCCGCCGAACGCAAACTGTCTGATATACAGAAAATGCTGCAAGCCAAAAAAGGATATGAGTACCGAAAAAGCCCACACCCGCCGAACCGCATCATTACCATTGGCGATGATATAAAAGATGAGGCAGATGAGATAATTTGTAATCTTTTAATTTAAAATATTTTGAAAAACATTACTCTTCTTACCGTTCTTATTCAGTACAGAAAACCAGTTGTTATGCGTTTGGAATACCTTCTTATTATTTTTGCAGCATTTCTATTTAAATGCTATTTTTTAAAGGTATTTTATTCAGTCCCAATACCTATTTATTCAGCTACGGCGGCGATGGCATCAAAATTATTTCACCCCTGCTTAATATATAAAATACGGAGAAGGTTTTTATTTAAAGGTATGTATTATCCGCATTTTGAACATGTTATTTTTACGGATAATCAACCCTTTATTGCGGGGGTGTTGCGTTTCATTCAAACTTACTTTTTCATTAGATGGCTATATGATTGGTATTTTAATGGGCTGATGATACTGAGCATCGGATTGACCGTTCTACTTCTTTATTATATCGCCCGCTATTATACATTGCCGCATTGGTATGCACTCGTTGTTTCCAATACTCATCACCGCTTTATTCTCCACAAATTATTCGGGCCTTGTCGGGCATTATGCACTGTCCTATACTTGTTATATTCCTTTGTTATGGTTTTATTAATAAAAACGAACAGTCAAATGACTGAAGAGGTGGCAATACTTTTATTTTATTGCTGCTTACCATTACTGTTTTTGGTTTTATACACCCTTATTATTTATTTATAGGAGTTCTATTTATAGGCATATCCTATTTATGTCTGTTTTTTTTAAAGAACAGGAGCAAAAAAATATCTTACTTACTATACGCTCTACTGATATTTATCATTCCGTTTTTAATATTTCAGTTGTTGATGTGGGCAACAGATAGCTGAGGCGCCTGACCGTCCCGATGCTCCCTTATGGCTTCTATATATACCGTGCTTATTGGGAAAGTATTTTTCTGCCGACAGATGCTAATCCCTTAGCTGCATTTATCAATAAAGCAATAAAAATACGTTCGGTGGATTGGGAAGGGCGAGCTTATGTTGGCATCATAGGTTTTTTGTAGCAGTTTTCACGATATATCATCTTATATCCCGCCTGGGAAACGAAATCGTTCTTCTGCTTTGGGGTTTTTGCTCGATAATTTTATCCCCATATTGGCGGCAGCAACGCTGGTCGCTTTATTTTCTCTGGCAATAATTTTTATCTGGGGTTTCGATTTTTGTTAGACCCGATGCCGCCGGGCTCACAATTTCCTGCTCTTCTTGGGACGCTTTGCTTGGGTATTTTACTATGTATTTTCGCTTTATACTGCTTATGCTTTATATGCGTGGTATCTTCATTTGACACGCCGTTTTGTGGTAATACTCTGTGTTGATATTAGTGTTGAGTCTGTCGGTTTGGGGAGTGGAGGCTCATCATATTTGGGTCGCCACGCTTCGGCAA